>NZ_JBHXBG010000001.1:0-83660 GCF_042726755.1 Promicromonospora sp. NPDC060271
GGGGCTGGCGCTGGGCACACCGGCGGACTCCACCCGGCCGCTGCTCTCGGGCGCGCGGAACGCCTGGGTGCGCCACCTTCCGCACGGACAGCCAGTCCGTGCGGTCGTTGTAGCCGCCGTCGCCCGCGTCGCCTACGCGGAGGGTCAGGTCGCGGATACCGGTGACGTCGACGTCGAACGAAGTCTCCGTGCCCCGTGTCACGGTGCCGCTCGACCAGAGGGTCTCGCCGTCGCCGACCACCTCGAAGGTGGCCGTGCCGCCCTCCGGGCCGACGTTGTTCACGGCGTCGTCGATCCCGACGCCGCCCGTGAGCCGGGTGCACGCCCCGCCCAGGTAGTACCGGATCTGGGACGGGCTGGCGACCCCGATCCCCGTCGGGTGCACCGTTCCGCCCACCGTGAGCGGCGAGCCGCCGCCCACGCTCTGGTCCACGGACGGCTCCATCCACCCGCTGCTCGCGCTCACCCACGGGTGGTGCGACAGCACGACGCCGCTCCCGCTGGGCGTGGCGGGCGCGACGGTGACGCGCGACGGCGGCGTCGTGCCGGCCGGAGCGCCGCCGTACGAGACTGTCGCCGCGACGTCGTAGCCGCCCGTGCCGGTGCCCGGCGGCACGTCCACGGTGAAGGCGACGGTCGCCGAGTCCCCGGGGCGCACCAGGTGCGGTGCGGGGCCGGCAGGGCTGACCGTCCAGCCGTCGGGCGCCGCGAGCGAGACGGCCGGACGGCGCACGGCCGTGCTGCCGTCGTTGTGCAGCGTCACCTCTGCCGTGAGCCGGTCGCCGGCCGCGGCCAGCAGGTCGGTGGTCGGCGCGACGACGTCGGACCCGACCGCCGTGAAGGTCGGCGGGGCGGCGACCAGGCGCGGGACGCCGTCGGCTCGGGTGGGCGTGACCCGCAGCAGGGCGGCGCCGTGCGCCGGGACGGCGGCGCGGATCGTGCCCGCGGACTGCGTGCGCCCGTCCGTCCACGTGTCCAGGACGGCGAACGAGCGGCCCCGCAGGCCCAGGTCGCGGGCGGTGGTGGAGACCTCGGCGGGCCGGTCACCCCGGTTCAGCAGCGCGACGGCGACCGAGCCGTCCGCCAGCGGCTTGGCCCACGTCTCGGTGGTGCCGGCCGCGCCCACCCGGGTGCCCTGGACGCCGAGCCGGTCCTGGTCGATCGCCAGCACGTCCTCGTCGAGCAGGATGTCCATCGACTCCCGGCTCAGTGTGCGCGGGTCGCTGGAGATGACCAGCGGCGCGGCCGCGATGCTCCACAGCGACATCTGGGTACGGAACTCCTCGGTGGTCATGCCCAGCTCCGGGCCCAGGTAGTCCGGGTCGCTGAAGTGCCCGGGGCCCGCGACCTCCGGGTGCCGCGCGTTCGCGTCGAAGTTGCGCAGCACGTCCTTGAACTGGATCTGCCCCACGAAGCCGACGTCCGTGTACGTGCGCCAGGACTCGGCGATCTCCGGCGCGTACGTCCAGGACCAGGTGGACTGCTGCTCCTCGGGGTAGTCGCCCCAGTCCGGGGAGGTGACCGGGTTGCAGAGGTTGAAGATCATCGAGCGCCCGGAGCTGTTGTTCCGCAACGCCTCGGCGAAGGCGGTGAAGGCCTCCTCCGGGTCGAGGTCGGCGGTGATGCCGCACAGGAAGTCGACCTTGACGGCGTCGTACCCCCACTGCGCGAAGGTGTCGGCGTCGGTCTGGTAGTGGCCGCCGCTGCCCAGGCCGCACGTCCCGGGGATGTACGGTCCGGCGTCGGTGTAGATGCCGGCGCGCAGACCGCGGTCATGGATGGCGTCGGCCAGGGCCGCCATGCCGTCCGGGAACCGCGCCGGGTCGCCCTGGAGGCGGCCGTCGTCGCCGCGCGGGACGTCGGCCTGCCAGCCGCCGTCGAGCCACACGATGTCGTAGCCCGCCTCCGCCAGACCGGACGAGACCAGGAAGTCGGCCACGTCCAGCACCTCGTCGGCGCCGAAGTCGCCGCCCAGGCCGTAGTAGGTGTTCCAGCCCTGGTAGGGCGTGGGGCTCGGGCTTTGGTCCGGGCTCGGGCTCGCCGGTGGTCGGCCGACGGCGGGGGCTGCGGGCGCCGCATCCGGCGCGGGGGCCGCCGAGGCGCCTGCCGCCCAGGCCGTCGCGGCCAGGGTTGTGGTGAGCAGGGCGGCACTCGCTCTGGCCGCCCAGGTACGTACGGTGAACATCCAGGTCTCCTGACGTCGTCGTCGGTTCGGCGGTGCGCCGAAGGCGGAACCCGCCCAGCAAAGCGCTCGCCGCGCCACGACGGAATGCAGAACCCAACGCACCTACCTGGACGATCCGACGTGGAGGCTCGCCGGATGATCGGCAGAATGTCAGGCGATCGGTACCTCGGAATGCCGATCACCTGACAGATTGCCGACCATCCGGTCCGGCGGGGCCGGGGTCAGCGGTCGTGGATGCCTCGGCGGAAGGTGGTCGGGCTGCAGGAATGGATGCTGCGGAACTGGCGCGAGAAGTAGAACGGGTCCGGGTAGCCGACGGAGCGCGCGATGTCGGAGACCGGCAGCTCCGTGGTGATCAGCAGCTCGCACGCCCGCGCCATCCGCAGCCGCTTGGCGTACTCGACCACGCCGCCGCCCGTCGCGGCCCGGAACCGGGCCGAGAAGTGCGACGTGCTCAGGCCGAACCGGCGGGCGAGCGCGGCCACGTCGACGGCGGTGTCCAGGTGGGTGCGCAGGTATTCCTGCGCGGCGCGGACGGGCTCGCCCCGGAGCGGGCTGCCCGCCGCGGCGTCGGCCGTGATCTGGGCGAGGACCGACCAGGCCGCGCCCGCGCAGCGCAGCAGGCTGGGGTAGGTCTCGTCCGTCTCGAGCGCCTGGACGACGCGTTCCAGGTCGGCGACGACGCGGACCAGGTCGTGCACCTCGACCACCGCGACGTCGTCGGGGCCGGCGCGTTCGGCGAGGTCGCGTTCGAACTCGTCCGCGTCGGGGCCGCGGGTGTGCATCCACCAGATCGTCCATGGATCGTCGTCGTCGGCCCAGTACTCGTGCGGCACCCCTGCCGGGATGACCAGGGCCTCCGTGGCCGAGATCCGGTGCAGGCCACCGGGTGTGCGGCACCAGCCGCGCCCGGCGGAGGAGACGATGACTATGGTTCCGATCGCGCCGTGCTTGCGCACCCGGCCGTGGTTGGCCGCATGCGGAAAGTAGCCCGCGTCCGTGACCAGCAGCCGCGACGTGGGGCCGGCCTTCGTGGCCGCGCGGACAACGGTGGTCGGCAGCACCCGTAGGCGCTGTCCGGGGAAGCCGTCGCGGATTCGCACTCCTGGAGCGTAGCCCCACCGGCCCGGCCCCGTCAGTACGGAGACCTCGGCGCGGATCGTCGGATCGTCCAGGCAGTTGAGTCGATACGTCGCTTCCGGCGTCGGCAGGGGGTTCGTACCGTCGGTCACATGCTCGATGTGGAGTCAGCGCGTGACCTGCCCGACCTTCCCGACCGGCCCGACGACCTGGCCGGCCGGGCCGCGGCAGCCTGGGAGGCGCCGCTCACCCTGACCACCTACGAGCCCCTGCCGCCCGACAGGTTTCCCGCGTACCTGGACCGGCGGGTCTACCAGGGGTCGTCGGGGCGGGTGTACCCGCTCCCGTTCCACCATCAGATCGCCGACGAACCCCACCAGCGGGCCTGGCGGGCGGTGCACCTCGAAAACGAGTGGCTGCGCGTCGTGGTGCTGCCGGAGCTCGGCGGGCGTATCCACGTGGCCAGGGAGCGCCGCACGGGGCAGGACTTCTTCTGGGCGAACCCCGTGATCAAGCCCGCACTGGTCGGCCTGGCGGGTCCGTGGGTGGCAGGCGGCGTCGAGCTCAACTGGCCGCAGCACCACCGCCCGGCGACCTACCTCCCGGTGGACGTCGAGATCGAGGAGGAGCCCGACGGCGCCGTCGTCGTCTGGTGCTCCGACCACGACCCGTTCACGCGGATGAAGGGCATGCACGGCGTGCGGCTGCGCCCCGACAGCGCGGTGCTGGAGCTGACGGTGCGGCTGTACAACCGCAGCGAGCTGCCGCAGTCGTTCCTGTGGTGGGCCAACGTCGCGGCCAAGGTGGGCGACGACTACCAGTCGTTCTTCCCGCACGACGTCGCGTACGTGGCCGACCACGCGCGGCGCGCGATCACCGCGTTCCCGCACGCCGACCGCCCCTACTACGGCGTCGACTACCCCGCCCGGGCGGGGGACGTCCGCACCGTGGCCGACGGCGCCGAGCTCACCGGCGACCAGCTCGACTGGTACCGCAACATCCCGGTGCCGACGTCGTACATGTGCCTGGCCAGCTCCGACGAGTTCTTCGGCGGGTACGACCACGCCGCCCGCCTCGGCTTCGTGCACGTCGCGGACCGCGCGCTCTCGCCCGGGAAGAAGCAGTGGACCTGGGGCAACGCCCCATTCGGGCACGCATGGGACGAGAACCTGGCCGACGACGGCTCCCACTACGTCGAGCTGATGGCCGGCGTGTTCACGGACAACCAGCCCGACTTCGCGCACCTCGCCCCTGGCGAGACCAAGGTGTTCTCCCAGTTCTGGTACCCGTTCCGCGAGGTCGGGCCGGTGGACCGCGCCACCGTCGACGCCGCGGTGCGCCTGGAGCGGCTGGCGACACGTTCGGGCACGACGGCGCGGACCGGCGTCGTCGTGCCGCGTCCGCTGACGGGGGTCGAGGTGACGCTGTCGGACGGCGACCGCGTCCTGGCGACCGACGCCGTGGACGCCGACCCGGCGCACCCCGCGCAGCTCGCGCACGACCTGCCCGCGGGGACGGGACCGCTCACGGTGACGGTGGCCCACGAGGGCCGGGTGCTGGTCACGTGGGAGGAGCCGTCGCCAGACCCACTTCGAGGTCAAGGAAACTCCGCTCTGAACCGTTTCAAAGCGGAGGAACCCAGGCCTCGAAAGAGTTCGCCGGTGGTCGAACCCGCTCCCGCCGAGGAGCCACCCGCCCCCGAACAGGTCGGCAGCGTCGAGGAGCTGGCGCTGATCGCGGCGCACCTCGAGCTCTACCGGCACGCCACCCGCGCCCCCGAGCCGTACTGGCACGAGGCGCTGCGCCGGGACCCCGGGCACACGGACAGCCTGGTCGGCCTCGCGCGGCGCGCCTACGTCGCGGGTCGCCTCGCGGAGGCCGCCGAGCACCTCGAACGTGCCGTCGGGCGCCTGACCAGGCTGCACCGCAGCCCCCGCGACACCACCGCCGTCTACCTGCTTGGCCTGGTGCGCGAGGCGCTCGGCGACGGCCCCGGCGCCTACGAGGCCTACGCACAGGCTGCCTGGGCGCGGGCCTGGCGGGCATCCGCCGGCTACCGGATGGCCCGCCTCGACGCGCGTGCGGGCCGCCACGAGCAAGCCCTTGCCCGGCTCGCCGACGTGCGCCGCACCGAGCCGGACCACCTGCAGGCGCTCGCACTCGCGGTGGTGTGCCACCGCCGGGCGGGGCAGCCCGAGGCCGCGGCTTCCGCGCTGGCCGCGGCCCGTGCGCTCGACCCGCTCGACGCCTGGCTGCGGCACCTGGACGCTCTGCCCGCGAGCGACGACTCCCAGACCCTTCTGGACGTCGCGATCGAGCTCGCCGGGGTAGGGGAGCACGACGCCGCGCTGGCCTGTCTTGCCGACGCCGAACGCCGCGAGGAGCACCGGCCGGCGGGTCAGACCGCCGTCCGGCCGCTGCTGGCCTACCACCGCGCGCACGTGCTGCGGCTCGCGGGCCGCGCCGCCGACGCCGCGGCGGAACGGGTTCGGGCCCGCACCCTCGACGTGACCTGGTGCTTTCCCGGCCGGCTCGCCGACGCGGCGGTGCTCAAGGAGGCGGCCGACGCCGAACCCGGCGACGCCGTCGCCCGGTCGCTGCTGGGGCACTGGACCTACGCCGCCGGACGCCGCGCGGACGCCCTGGCGCTCTGGCGTCAGGCCGTGGCGCTCGACCCGGCCGACGCCGTCGCCTGGCGGAACATCGGCCTGGGCGCCGTCAACCACGAGCGGGACCTGACCGCCGCCCGCGAGGCGTACGCCCGGGCGTGTGCCGCCGCGCCGGGGGACGCCAGGCTGCTGTACGAGAGCGACCAGCTCGCCGCACTGCTGGGCGCGAGCCCCGCGGACCGCCTTTCCGGGCTGATGGCGTCAGACGACCATGCATCTGCTGCCAGTCAGGCATCGAACCTGGCAGCAGGTGCATGGTCATCCGACGGCGAGGACGGTGGCCCCGCCGCCCTCGACCGCGACGACCTCGCGGTCGAGACGCTGCACCTGATGATCACCGAAGGGCGGGCGGACCAGGCCGTGACGATCCTCGGCCGCCGTCGGCTCCACCCCTGGGAGGGTGGCGAGGGCCAGGCGCTGCTGGCCTGGGACCGCGCGCACACCCGGCTCGCGCTGGACGCGCTCGCCGACGGCCGGCCCGCGGACGCCGTCCAGCACGTGCGGGCGGCTCTCGCGCCGCCGCGCAACCTCGGCGAGGCACGCCATCCGCTGGCCAGCACCGCATACCTGCACCTGCTGCTCGGGGACGCACTGGCGGCCGCCGGCGATCCAGACGCCGAAGACGCCTGGCGCACGGCCGCCGCGCAGCGCGGGGACTTCGTCGACATGAGCACGCAGGAGCACGGCGAGCAGACGTTCTGGACGGTGCTCGCCCTGCGCCGTACCGGCCGGCACGACGCTGCGGACGAGCTGGCGGCGGCGCTGCGCGCCTACCGCGACCGGTACGCCGTCGAGGTGCCCCGCGTGGACTACTTCGCCACCTCACTGCCCGACCTCCTGCTGTTCGAGGAGGACCCGCTGCGAGTGCGTGACCGGCGCGTGCTGTTCCTGGACGCGCAGCTCGCCCTCCTGGCCGACGACAGGGCGGCGGGCGAGGCCTTGCTGCTGCGGCCGGAGCTGGCCGCGTCCCGGCACGCGGCCGACCTGCGGCACGGCGTGGACCGCCGGGGCGCGGAGCTGCTGCACGGCCCCGCACCGGCCGGGCCGACCACGGATGCGGACCGACCCGTGTCCGTGCACTGAACCAGTGCGCCAACGACGGCGCACGGAGGAGGAACCAAGATGTCCGAGCGAACCAGGATGTTCGAACTGACCCGCCGCCAGCTCCTCGCGGGCGGCATGACGCTGGGCGCCGCGAGCCTGCTCGCCGCGTGCGTCGGTACGACGTCGGGCGGCGGTGGTGGTGGCGGTGCGAGCACCGGCGCCGTGACCCTGCAGAACTCGATCCAGGACGCCGACCCGAAGGCCGCGCTGGAGGCGCTGGTCAAGGCCTACCCGGGCGGCGACGTCACCATGAACTCGGTGGCGACCGAGCAGTTCCGGGCGCAGCTCACCAACTACCTGCGCTCCGGGGACGCGCCCGAGGTGCTGAGCTGGTACGCCGGTTCCGTGGCCCGGTCCTACGCCGAGGAGGGGCTGCTGCTCGACGTGTCGCCGCTGTGGGAGGGCGACGGCGCCTGCGCCGGGTACTCCGACGCGTTGCGCGGCCTCTCGTCGGGTGCCGACGGCAAGCAGATCTTCGTGCCGACCAACTACTACTGGTGGAGCGTGTTCTACAAGAAGTCGTCGTTCGAGAAGTGGGGCGTCGAGCCGCCGACGTCGTGGGACGAGTTCCACGCCCTGTGCGAGAACCTCCGGGGCCAGGGGATCAACCCGCTGACGAACGGGCTGGCGTCCACGCCGTGGATGGCGTCGGGCTGGTTCGACTACCTGGACCTGCGGGTCAACGGGGCGCAGTACCACCGGGAGCTGCTGGCCGGCGAGCACGCGTTCAACGACCCCGAGGTCGTCGCCGTCATGGAGGAGTACAAGCGGATCATCCCGTACTTCGACGAGAACATGGTGTCCTACTCGGCGCAGGAGGCCGCGACGCCGATGGCCCAGGACAAGTCGGCGATGTACCTCGTCGGGGCGTTCGTCACCACGTACTTCCCCGAGGACCAGCGCGACGACCTCGACTTCTTCTCGGTCCCGGTCATCAACGACTCGGTGCCGACGGCGGAGGAGGCGCCGACGGACGGGTTCTTCGCGGCCGCCAAGAGCGACAACCACCAGGGCGCGCTCGACCTGCTGAGCTACCTCGCCTCGGCGGAGTCGCAGCAGCAGTTCATCGAGCAGTCCGGCTCCGCCAACCTGCCGACGTCGCCCGACGTCGACACGTCCGCCTTCAGCCCGCTCGTGCAGAAGGGCATCGAGCTGCTGAGCAGTACCGAGGAGATCACGCAGTTCTTCAACCGCGACTCCTCGGACGCCCTCCAGGCCACCGCAGACACCGCCCTGACCAAGTTCCTCGCCGAGCCCGACTCGATGAAGAGCATCCTGGACGAGTGGCAGACGGCGGCCGAGGGGGTCTGGGCGTCGTGAGGCGGCTCGCGCGCGTCCCCCTGCTGGTCTGGGCGTTCCTGCTGGTCCCGTTCGCGCTCGAGCTGTTCTGGGTCTTCTGGCCCGCCGCGAACTCGTTCTCGCTCGCCCTGACCCGGTGGGACGGCATCGGCCTGGCCGAACCCGTCGGCCTGCAGAACTTCCGCGACCTGGCGGACGACCCGATCTTCCTGACCGCCCTCAGGAACAACGTGATCTGGGTCGTCGGCTTCGGCGGCCTGTCGGTGGTGGGCGGGCTCGTCCTGGCCGTCACCCTGAACAAGCCAGGGCCCCTGGTCGGCCTGTACCGCAGCGCCATCTACCTGCCCATGGTCGTCTCGCTCGCCGTCAGCGGCCTGTTCTGGCGCGTCATGTACGCGCCGGAAGGGCCGATCAACGGCACGCTCGGCCTGCTCGGGCTGGAGCACCTGGAACGCCAGTGGCTCGCCGACCCCGCCGTCGCCCTGTGGGCGGTGCTCATCGCGGCCGTCTGGCGCCAGGTCGGCTACATCATGGTCCTGTACCTGGCCGGTCTCAAGGGCACCGACCCGACGCTCGAGGAGGCCGCCGCCGTCGACGGCGCGAACGCCTGGCAGCGGTTCTGGCGCATCGTCATGCCGCAGCTGCGCGGCGTGAACACCGTCGTCTTCGCCGTGACCGTCATCGACTCGCTGCGCACCTTCGACATCGTCTGGGCCATGACGCGCGGCGGCCCCTACAACGAGACCCAGCTCCTGAGCACCTACATGTTCCAGCAGGCGTTCACCACGGGGAACCTCGGCTACGCCTCGGCCATCGCCGTGGTCATCTTCGCCCTGGCGATCGGCTTCATCATCACCTACCTCGCCCGCCAGGCCCGGACGGAGGACTGACATGACCGCACGAAGTGCCCGCTCCCCGTGGCTGCACGTCGCGATGATCCCGGTGACGCTCCTGTGGCTCAGCCCCATCGTGTTCGTCCTGTTCGTCGCCGTCCGGTCCTTCGACGACATCGCGAGCCGCGGCCTCGGCGCCCTGCCCGCGTCGTTCAGCACCGAGGGCTTCGCCACCGCGCTCACCGACGGCGGTGTGCTCCAGGCGCTCGGCAACAGCGTCGTCGTCACCGCGTGGGCCGTGTTCCTCTCCCTGGCGCTGTCGTCCGTCGCCGCCTACGCGCTCAGCAGGTTCGACATCCCCGGCCGCCGCACCATCCTGCTCACCATGCTCGCCGGGAACCTCCTGCCCCCGCAGATCCTGCTCGTCCCGGTCGCGGCCATCACCGAGGCCATCGGCATCGCCGACACCCGCACCGCGCTCGTCGTCGTGCAGGTCGGGTTCGGCATCGGCTTCTACACGTTCGTGCTGCACGGCTTCATGCGCAGCCTGCCCACCGAGGTCTTCGAGGCCGCCCGGCTCGACGGCGCCGGACCCGGCGGCATCTTCTGGCGCATCGTGCTGCCGCTGTCCCGGCCGGCGCTGGCTGCGCTCGCGGCCCTGGCGACGACCTGGATCTTCAACGACCTGATCTGGGCGATGACCGTGCTGCGCACCGAGTCGAAGTTCCCGCTCCCGCCGGCCCTGCTCAACCTGCAGGGCGGCTACGCGAGCGCGTGGAACGTGGTGGCGGCAGGATCGTTGCTGGCGGCCGTCCCGACGGCGATCGTGTTCTTCATGTTCCAGAAGCAGTTCGTGTCCGGACTTCTCGTGGGGGCCAGCAAGTGACCTGGATGCTCCCGACCCGGTCGGGCCGGTACATGGTGGGCCTGGCTCCGCGCGGGGCCGGGCTGGTCGCGGTCGGCTGGGGGCCGGACGGCGGTGCGGCGGCCGTGCCGGTGGCGGCGACGTCGTCCTTCGAGGCGGACCTTGACCTGCTCCCGCTGGAGGCGACCGCGCTCGGCACGCGCAACGTGCACGGCGCCGAGCTCGTGGTGCGGGGGGCGGACGGCCTGCGGGGCGCACGCCTCGTTCTCTCGGGTGAGGTGGTGCTCGCGCAGGACGACGACGGCGCGACGCACCTCGTGTGCCCGCTGGCCGACGACGTGCTCGGCATCGGCGTGCGCCTGCACCTGCGGACCCATCCCGGCCACGACGTCGTGGAGAAGTGGGCGGAGCTGTACAACGCCTCGGAGCAGCCGATCGAGCTGCTCCGGGCCTGGGGCGGGGCGTTCGCGATCCCGGCGCGGGGCGGGGCGTCCGTCGGGCTGCTCGGCGGCGCCTGGTCGCGTGAGTTCACGCCCTTCGACGTGACGCTCGGCGCGGGGACGCTGAGCGTCGGCAGCCGGCAGGGCATCACGTCGCACACGTATGCGCCGGTGGTGACGGTCGTCCCCGCCGGAACGGACGGGGTGGTCCGTTCCGGCGGAGCGGACGTGGGTGTCCGGTACGGCGTCGCGCTCGGATACAGCGGCTCGTGGCGCATGACGCTGGACGCCGTGCCCTTCGCCGACCACGTCCGGGTCGCCGCCGGGCCGGACGACGAGTCGGGCATCCTCACCCTCGCGCCGGGCGAGCGGCTGACCACCCCGGTGCTCGCCGGGGTGCGCGTCGAGGGCGACGCGGACGACCTGGCGCACGCCTGGCACGAGTACCAGGCGATGCTGGCCCGCACGCGCGGCCCCGAGCACCGGCCGGTGGTCTACAACTCGTGGTTCGCCACCACCTTCGACGTGCGGGTGGAGCACCAGCTCCAGCTCGCGGCAGCCGCCGCGCAGGTCGGCGCGGAGGTGTTCGTGGTCGACGACGGCTGGTTCCGCGGGCGCACGAGCGACCGCGCGGCGCTCGGCGACTGGGAGGTGGACCTCCACCGCAACCCGGACGGCCTCGGCCCGCTCGCCGACGGCGTCCGCGCGCTCGGCATGCGGTTCGGTCTCTGGGTGGAGCCGGAGGCCGTGAGCCCCGACAGCGACCTGTACCGCGCGCACCCCGAGTGGGCGCACCAGGTGGCCGGCCGTCCGCTGGAGACCCTGCGCAACCAGTACGTGCTGAACCTGGGCCGGCCCGAGGTCGAGGAGTGGGTGCTGGGTACGCTGCGCCGCCTGCTGGGCGACGGCGACGTCACCTATCTCAAGTGGGACATGAACCGCTCGATCGCCGACGGCGGGCAGAGCGTGCTCGGCGGCGACGACTGGTCCTGGCGGCACACCCGGGCGTACTACCGGATCCTCGACGCCCTGCGCGCCGAGTTCCCGCGGGTGACCGTCGAGGCCTGCGCGGGCGGCGGCGGGCGGATCGATCTCGCGGTGCTCGCGCGGACCGACGTCGTCTGGCCCAGCGACGAGACCGGGCCGCGCGACCGGCTGGCGATCCAGCACGGGTTCCTCGGCGCGCTGCCCGCCTGGACCATGAGCTCGTGGGTCACCGACCTGCCGGACCTGCTGGATCGCGACCGGGAGGGCGCGCCGACGAGCCTGGAGTTCCGGTTCGTCGTCGCGATGGCCGGGGTGCTCGGCATCGGCGCCGACCTCCTGGCGTGGGACGCGGCGACGCGCGAACGCGCTTCGTCCCTGGTGGACCTGTACCGGTCGATCCGGACCGTGGTGCACACCGGGCGGGTGCGGCGGCACGGGACGCCGTCGGACGCGGCATGCGCGGTGCAGTACACGGGGGCGGACGCCGTCGTCGTGCTGGCGTGGCGACGGACCGGTGCTGCCGACCTCACCGTCCGCCTGCGTGACCTGGACCCGGACGCGCGGTACCGGCTGCGCGGCGACGACGTCGGGACCAGCACATTCACGGGCAGGGAGCTGATTACGGACGGAATTGCGATCGGCTGGACGTGGGAGGACTGTGCGGTCATGATCCTGGACCGCGTGTGACCGTGGCGGGACCGGCCGGCGCCGGACGCCCCCTGACCGTACGGACCGACCTGGCGCTCGGCGGACGCTGGACGTCGCTCGCCACGCCCGAGCGCGAATGGCTCTGGCGCAACCCGCGGGTCCCCGACGCCGAGCGCGCCGCCGTCGCCCCGGGCGACGCGTTCGTCGACGCGGGCGGCGGCGAAGAGTGCTTACCCACGCTCAACGGCCCGAGCGACCACGGCGAGGTGTGGTCGCGGCCCTGGGCCGCCGCCGACGGCGAGCCGGGCGTCGGTGTCGCGCCGGTCTCGGCCGGCGGCCTGACCCTGCGCCGTCGGCTGAGCGCGAACGACGACGGCGTCGTGCGCGCGCGGTACGCGATCGACGGCCCGCCCGGCGCCGCCGTCCTGCACGCGGTGCACCTGCTGCTCGACGTCGGTCCCGGCGCGCGCCTGGAGGTGGCCGGGCGACCGGACGTGCTGGTGGTCGAGTGGCCGGAGCGGGGCGCGACGGTGCCGAGCACCTGGCCCGACGGCGACGGGGTGTCCTTCGACGTCCTGGGTCCCGACGACGGGACCGCCCGCTGCGCGGTCGTCGCGACCGACCGGGTGGACATCGTGGACGGCGCCGACCGGCTCTCGCTCACCTGGGGCGTGGATCCGGGCTTCTCGGCGCCGGTGTCGTTCGTGGTGTGGCGCAACCTCGGCGGCTGGCCCAAGGGCGCGCCGTACCGGTCGATCGGCGTCGAGCCGCTGCTCGGCGCGGAGTCGAACCTGGACCGGGCGGCGCCGCACCAGCTCGCGCACCTGGACGGGACGGGCCGGCTGGGCTGGTGGCTGGAGGCGAGAGCCGTCGGGACTTCCGAGAAAAATCTTCCACTGTAAGAATTTCTGGGTACGATCGTCGTGCTGACCATGCCGAACGAAGGAGTTCCATGCCGACGACGAAGCCGACCACCTCAGTACAGCTCTACACGGTCCGAGACGCGGTCGCCGAGGACCTTGACGGCGCCGTGGCGCGCCTCGCCGAGATCGGGCTCGAGCACGTCGAGCCCTATGCCTTCCACGAGCGCACCGCGGAGTACGGCCGCGCCTTCGCGGCGGCGGGGATCACCGCGCCCTCGGGGCACGCGCCGGTGCTCGGCTCGGACACCCCCGAGGCGATCTTCGACGCGGCTGCCACGCTGGGCATCGCGACGGTGATCGACCCGTTCGTCCCCGCGGAGCACTGGCAGACGGCCCAGCAGGTGGCCGAGCTCGCCGAGCGGGTCAACGGGCTCGCGGTGCTGGCCGCCGAACGCGGCCTCGAGTTCGGGTACCACAACCACGCCTGGGAGCTGAGCACCCGCATCGAGGGCAGGCACGCCCTCGAGCTGTTCGTCGAGCACCTGGACCCGGCGGTGGTCCTCGAGATAGACACCTACTGGGCGAGCGTCGGCGGGGCCGACACCCCGGCGCTGCTGGACGCGTTCAGCGACCGCGTGCGCCTCATCCACGTCAAGGACGGCACGCTCGACGGCGATGTCCAGGCGCAGCAGCCCGCGGGCTTCGGCGCGCTGGACGTGCCGGCGATCCTGGCCGCCGCGCCCCGGGCGACCCGCGTGATCGAGTTCGACGCGTACGCGGGCGACGTGTTCGCGGGCATCGCGCTGTCGTTCGCCTGGCTCGCGGAGAACGACCGGTGACCGGGGCTGGAGCGGCCGGCGTCGGCATCATCGGCGCAGGCAACATCTCGACCGCGTACCTGGAGAACCTGACCCGGTTCCCCGACGTCGAGGTCCGGTTCGTCGCCGACCTCGACCAGGCGCGCGCCGCCGCGCAGGCCGAGGCATACGGGGTGCCGGCCTCGGGAACCGTGGACGGGCTCCTGGCCCGCGAGGACATCGACGTGGTCGTGAACCTCACCGTCCCGGCGGTGCACGCCGACGTCGGGCACCGCATCCTGGCCGCGGGCAAGCACGTGTGGAGCGAGAAGCCGCTGGCCCTCGACCGCGACGCGGCGGCCGCCCTGCTGGCGGACGCCGAGTCGCGCGGCCTGCGCGTCGCGTGCGCCCCCGACACCGTGCTCGGCGCGGGCATCCAGACGGCGCTGCGGGCGATCGCGCGCGGTGACATCGGGGAGCCGCTGACCGCGACGACCATGTTCCACGTGCCAGGCCCCGAGTCCTGGCACCCGAGCCCCGACTTCCTGTTCGCGGTCGGCGCGGGCCCGCTGTTCGACATGGGGCCGTACTACGTGACCACGCTCGTGCACGTGTTCGGGTCCGCGACGCGGGTCCAGGCCGTGGCCTCGACCTCCCGCCCGACCCGCACCATCGGCAGCGGCCCCCGGGCCGGCGAGGTGTTCGACGTGCTGGTGCCGACCCACCATGCGGCGCTGATCGAGTTCGGGCCCGGTCGTTCGGCACAGTCGACGTTCTCGTTCCAGCACGCCCTGCCCCGGAACGGGCTCGTGGAGATCAACGGCACCGAGGGCACCATCGTCCTGCCCGACCCGAACACGTTCGACGGGGACTCGTCCCTGTGGCGTTACGGGTCGGACGAGCCGACGGCGATCCCGGCCGTCGGTCCGGCGTTCGGACGCGGCGCCGGGGTGGTCGACCTGGTGCGCTCGATCCGTGACGGCGGCACCGAACGTGCCTCGGGGGCGGTGGCAGCGCACGTGCTGGACATCCTGCTCGCGGTCCGCGACGCCGCGGACGCCGGAAAGCCCGTGGAGATCGACTCCGCCGTCGGCCCGGTGGCGCCGCTGCCCGAGGGCTGGGACCCGACGGTCGCGTCACCGGTGTAGGTCACCAGGGCCCGGCAGGAGCCGTTCCAGGAGCGCCAGCGACCGGCGGACGTCGACGTCGTCGGGGGCCAGCAGCCATTGCAGCTGCAGGCCGTCCGACGCGGCGACGACGAGCGCGGCGGCGTCGTCCGGGTCGACGTCGGCGGCGATCGCGCCCGACCGCTGACCGGCCCGGACCCGCTCGGCGAGATCCGTCCGGACCCGCTGGAAGCGGGTCTGGACGAACTCCCGCGTCGCCGGGTGCTGCTCGCCCTGCAGGGCGTCGGTGGTCAGTGTCGCGTAGAGCTCGACCAGCCCGGGGATGGAGCGGTTCCGCTCGGCGCTCCGCTCCATCATGGCGACTGCCGAGATCTCCTCGGGCGCCGACGGTTCGTGCGCCTGTGCCTCGTGGACCTGGGACTCGTGCGCCCGGTAGACCTCCACGAGCAGCTCGTCGCGGTTGGCGAAGTAGTACCGCAGCGCGGCGTGCGAGACGCCGATGGCCTCGCCGATTGTGCGCAGCGAGGCGCCGACCCCGCGCTCGGCGAACAGTCCCATCGCGCTGAGCAGGATCTGCGCGCGCCGCTCGGGACCCTTCCGGTACGACCGCCCGTTGGATCCCGCATCGCCGTTCGCCATGGATGCCATGGTACGAACGCTCGTGACGTACGGAACTTCCGCGGACGGAATGCCTCGCGAATCCACCGGGTTGCCGCCCGTATGACTACTTTCGGCATCATCGGAGCTGGAAACATCGGCAGCCAGGTGGCGCGCGTCGCCATCGCCCAGGGCAACGAGGTGGTGATCGCCAACTCGCGCGGTCCCGAGACCCTCGCGGACCTGGTCGAGGAGCTGGGGCCGAAGGCCCGGGCGGCCACCGTCCAGGAGGCCGCCGAGGCAGCCGACGTCGCCGTCGTGTCCGTGCCGTTCAGGTCCTACCGCGACATCCCGGTCGAACCTCTCGCGGGCAAGGTCGTGCTCGACACGAACAACTACTACTGGGAGCGCGACGGCCACGTCGAGGCGCTCGACCGTGGCGAGGCGACGGTCTCCGGCCTGCTGCAGGAGCACCTGCCCACCTCGAAGGTCGTCAAGGCGTTCAACCAGATCATGGCCGCGGCCATCACGACGGACGGCACCCCGGCCGGGACCGAGAACCGCCGCGCCCTGGTGACGGCGAGCGACTACCCGGAGGCCGTCGAGCTCGTGACCCGGTTCTACGACGAGGCGGGCTTCGACACCGTGAGCGCCGGCCCGCTCAGCGAGTCGTGGCGCGCCGAGCGCGACCGGCCCGCCTACGTGTCCCGCCAGAACGCCGAGGAGCTGCGCGCCAACCTGGCCAGGGCGCCGCGCACCATCTGACGCCGTCCCGGAGGGTGCCGGCCGACGGCCTCAGGAGGTGTCGGTGCCGGTCACCGACCGGACCACGGCGGTCCTCGGGTAGTGGCCGGGATCCCGCGGCCCGGCGGGGAACTCGAACAGGTCGATCATGAGCTGCAGGGGATAGGCGAGGACCTGGTCCGACGTCCAGACGGGCACGCCGTCGACGTGCAGCCGCACGCCGGTGGCGTCCCAGTGCGCCCCGTAGGAGTGCGGGGTGGTGGCGTCCAGCGGGAGGCGGACGTCGGCCAGGTCCGTCCGCAGGCGCGGGTCGTGGTGCGCCTTGATCCCGAGCCGCACCGTCGAGCCGTCCGGGCCGACCTGGTCGCCGAACAGCTCGGCGAGGCAGATCTCCCCGGAGTCCTCGGGCGAGCCCTCCTCGAGCCCGACGAGCCAGACGCCCACCATGCACGTGGGGTCCGGCGAGGCGCTCACGACCACCTCGACCTCGCCGGACGACGGCGTCCACAGCCGCCGCGTCGGCGTGGCGGTACGCACGACCAGGCCGTCCGGCCGGTGCCGGTGCTGGCCTCGTGTGCCGCCGACGGGGCCGGCCCACGCGCCGGTCTGCAGGTTGGAGACCCGCATCTCGCCGTCCTCGGGCCGCCAGGCCGGCTGGTCGTGGTCGATCCGGAGCCGGAGGCCGCCCGGTACGAAGTCGTACCTGGCGGCCGACCGCTCCGGCGTCGTCCAGTGCGGCAGGTAGTGGGGCACCCACAGCCCGGCGTCGAGCCCGGGTCCGGCGAACGTGTCGTGCATGCGGCAAGTCTCGCCGCCCGGCGCCCGCCGCGGTAGCCCGTGGCTCGGGCCCCGAACTCGTCCGGGCGGCTGGGCCCGCCGCTCTCGGATAATCTCCGACCATGCCGCCGCCCAGCCCGGACGACCCCTGGTCCGCCGTCGCCGACGACTGGGGCCGGTACTGGGGCACCTTCGCCCGGCCCGCGTGGGAGCCGCTGCTGCGCACCGCCGGGATCGGGCGCGGCACGCGAGTGCTCGACGTCGGCTGCGGCAGCGGCGAGCTCCTCGAACACCTCCAGGAGCAGGGCGCGGTGCCCAGCGGCGTCGACCCGGCGCCGCGGATGGCCGAGCTCGCCCGGGCGCGGGCGGTCGGCGTCGACGTCCGGCTCGGCGACTTCGAACGCCTCCCGTTCGACGACGACACCTTCGACGCGGTGCTCGCCGTGAACGCCTTCCAGTTCGCCGAGGACCAGGACGCCGCGCTGGCCGAGGCCGCCCGGGTGCTGGTGCCCGGCGGCGTCGTCGGCCTGGCGGGGTGGGCCGAGCGCGCGCGCAACGACCTGGACGCCGTCAACGCGGCGCTCGCCGCCGCCGACGGCGAGGAGCCGCCCGAGGACGGCCCGCTGCGGGTCGCGGGCGGGCTCGCCGACGTGCTGCGGGCCGCCGGCTGGGACGTGCTCGACGACGGTGTCGTCTCCGTCGCGTGGACCGCCCGCGACGCGACGGACCTGGTGCGCGGGATCCTCTTCGGCGAGGACGAGGCGACGATCGCGGACCTCGCGCCCGTCGTGGTCGACGCCGCCGCTCCGTTCCGCCGGCCGGACGGCGGCTACCGGCTCCTGAACACGTTCCGCTGGGCCGTGGCCACGTCATGAGAACGGTTATCATCTAGCGGTGAGCAGGCCTGCGACCGAGCGCGTACCCGTGGTGACGCTGACGGGGCACCTCGGGGCGGGCAAGACGACGCTGCTCAACCACCTGCTGCGGCAGCCGGGCGCGCGGGTCGGTGTGGTGGTCAACGACTTCGGCGCCGTCAACGTGGACGCGGGCCTGGTCACGGGCCAGATCGACGAGCCGGAGTCGATCGCGGGGGGCTGCCTGTGCTGCCTGGACGATGCCGGCGGGCTCGACGACGCGCTCGAGAAGCTGACCCACCCGCGGCTCGGGCTGGACGTCGTCATCGTGGAGGCCAGCGGCATCGCGGACCCTGTGACGCTGTCCCGGATGATCCGGTTCAGCGGTGTCGAGCGGGTGCGGCCAGGGGGAGTGGTCGACGTGGTCGACGCCGCCGAGCACTTCGGCACCGTCGACCGCGGCGGCGAGGCGCCCGCGCGGTACGCGGTGACGTCGCTCGTGGTCGTGAACAAGACCGACCGGCTGCCGCCCGGGGAGGGCGAGGCGACGCTCGCGCGCATCGAGGCTCGCGTGCACGAGCGCAACCCGGCAGCCCAGGTGGTGCGCACCTCGCACGGGCGCGTCGACCCCGCCCTGGTCTACGACGCCGCGTCCACCGAGGACCCGCCCGACCAGCTTCCGCTCGCGGCGCTCCTGCGCGACGGCCGCGAGCACGACCACCAGCACGCGGACGCCGTGACGGTCACCGCGTCCGGGCCGGTCAGCCCCGGGCGGCTGGTCGACCTGCTGGAGGACCCGCCGCCTGGCGCGTACCGGATCAAGGGCCGGGTGGTCGTCGACACGGGGCGCAGCCTGCGCGGGTACGTCGTCAACGTCGTGGGCCGTTCGGTGCACGTGACCAGCCGCCGGTTCAGCGGCGCGGCGGGTGCCGCAACGGCCGGCACGGGCGAGCTCGTCGCGATCGGCATGCACCTCGACGTCGTCCGCGTCCGCGAACGGCTGGAGCTCGCGCTGGCGCCGTCGGCCCGGCAGGACGCGCGGGGTTTCGCCCGCCTGCAGCGGTACCGACGGCTCAGCGACTGAGCGAGGGCGGGTGGTCAGCTGGCGGTGCAGCGGTAGCTCGACGCCGACGCAGGGTCACCGCCCGTGTAGCGCGTCCGGTGCGGGTAGCTGCAGACGTCGCGGGTCACCCTGGTGCCGTCCGTGCGGGTGGCCGAGGTGGCGAGCGTCGCGGGGACCTTGCCCTGCTCCACCCAGCTCACGAGTGCTCCGAGGGCGTCGGTCGGCTGGGTACCGGACCCGCCACCGCAGTGCTCCACGCCCGGCAGCAGGAACAGCCGGTAGAAGCGGTCGACCCGCTCGGAGCCGCCGAGGCGCCGCTCGACGCGCTCGCGGTAGTCGACGGTGCCCTGCGTGGGCACGAGCTGGTCCGCCTGCCCGTGCCAGCTCAGGAGCTTGCCGCCGGCCTGCGCGAACGCCGACAGGTCGGGGTCGTCGCTGCCGATGACGTCGTGGAACTGGCGCTGCGAGCTGCGGAAGATCTGCTCGAACTGCTCGTACGACAGCGCGGTGGTGTCGAGCCCGAGGTCCCGCTCCACGAAGTTCTTGACCCAGAGGTCCGCCACGCCGAACGGCTGGCCGGGCGTGGCGAGCCAGGTGAAGTCGGCGCCCTTGTTCGGCCCGTACCAGAGCTTGCGGCCGTCGGCCGAGACGGGACCGGCCCAGATCTTGCGGACGGCGTCCGCCACGCCTGCGCTGATGGTGACCGTGCGGTCACCGCAGTCCACCTGGGTACCGACGAGCTCACGCGGGTCCCACCCGCAGACCTGCGGGTCGTCGATGACGCCGTCCCGGACGCCGTCGATGGTGTCGCACGCAGCGACCGCCGCGTCGTTGAACGCGCCGAGCTCGCACGGGGTGGGCGAGACACCCTCCTCGTGGAACACGACCTGCGGCCAGAGCGTGGCGACGGCGAACCGGTCCCAGCTCACGGCCGGGGCGTCGGCCAGGATGCCCTGGAAGTCACGCGGGTGCTCCTGCGCCTCGAGGTAGCCCTGGCGGCCCCCGGTGGAGCAGCCGTTCCAGTACGCGTAGCGCGCGGGCGCGTCGTAGAACGCCTTGGTCACGGCCTTGCCGACCACGGCAAGCTCGTGCACCGAGCGGGACGCGAAGTTGGTCAGGAGCGGCTGGTTCAGCGTGCCGTCGGGCGTGAGCGCCCAGCTCGCGTCGAGCCCGGTCTTCACGCCCGCGTCGGTCGACGCCGTCGCGTAGCCGTCCTTGACCCCCTGGACCAGCGGCGCGCCGAAGTCCCCGGCCTGGTAGGCGCTGCCCCCGACGGCCTGGAACCGGCCGGTCCACAGGGTGCGGTCCTGCGGCAGCCCCACCTTGACAGCCACCCTGTCGTCGGCGCCGCGGTGGGTCAGCGTGACGGTGATGTCGCACCAGTCGGGCACATCGGTGATCGGGGCGGGCGCGCCGAGCGGCGTCGCGGGGAACGTGTACGTGCCGGCGGCACGCGCCTCCGCCGTGACGGAGACGACGCGTGCGCCGGACGGCGGCGAGACCTGGACGGGTGCGCAGGCCGCCGTCGGCGATCCGGTGGGGACGGTATCGGCGCGGTCGCCCGCCAGGGGCGCGGCCCCGGCGGTCATCGGGACCAGCACGGCCGCGGTCGCGGCCAGTGACACGGTCAGGGTCAGTAGCTTCTTTCGCATGGGGCCCACGGTGGTGCGGCCGGTCGACGGGCGCGCCAGGGGCGGCCCCTGGTACGTACCCGGGCACACCACGGGCCAGGCCCTAGGCTTGGGCTGCCGGATGACGGGCGCCGATGCCGTGCACGACACCGGCGCGCGGGCCAGGACTGCCGGGCGCGAGGAGGGGTCGGACCGGCCCCGCGAGAGAGGACGATCCGCCATGGCCGCCTGGACCCAGCACCCGGATCCCGCGGAACCCGGCGGGAGCACACCCGGGGAGCCCCTGGTGGGCAGGCGGCGGGAGAACCGGGTGCTCGACGACCTGGTGGCGGGCGTCCGGGAGGGCCGCAGCCAGGCGCTCGTGCTGCGGGGCGACGCAGGCGTGGGCAAGACGGCGCTCCTCAGCCGCCTCGCGGGCCGTGCGCACGGGTGCCGGGTCGCGCGGGTGGTCGGGGTCGAGTCGGAGATGGAGCTTGCGTTCGCCGGTCTGCACCAGCTCTGCGCTCTCCTCCTGGACCGGCTGGACCGCGTGCCCGAGCCGCAGCGAGACGCGCTGAGCACGGCGCTCGGCCTGCGCCGGGGTGAGACCCCCGACCGGTTCCTGGTCGGCCTCGCGGTGCTGAGCCTGCTGGCGGAGGCCGCGGAGGAACGTCCGCTGATCTGCCTTGTCGACGACGTGCAGTGGCTCGACAACGCCTCGGCGCAGACCCTCAACTTCGTCGCGCGCCGGCTGCCGGAGCCGCTGCCCGTGGCACTCGTCTTCGCGGAGCGGCTGGGCCAGGAGCAGACGGTGCGGGGCCTGCCGGAGCTGTCCGTCGGCGGGCTCTCGGACCGCGACGCGCACCTCCTGCTCGATGCCGAGCTCACCGGACCGGTGGACGCCAGGGTGCGGGACCGGATGGTCGCGGAGACCCAGGGCAACCCGCTGGCCCTGACGCAGTTGGTCCGCGGGCTCACCCCGGAGCAGATGGCGGGCGGCTACGGGCTGCCGGGGACCGGCCCGCTCGCCGGCCGGATGGAGGAGGTCTTCGAGCGGCGGCTGGCCCAGCTCCCGCCCGAGACACGCACCCTGCTCCTGGTCGCCGCCGCCGAGCCCGGGCGGGATCCGGCTCTCGTCTGGCGAGCGGCCTCCGCGCTCGGGGTCGCTCCGGCGGACGCCGAGCCGGCCGCGGCGGCAGGGCTGCTCGACGTGAGCGACCAGGTGCGGTTCGCGCACCCGCTGGCCCGGTCGGCCGTCTACCGGGCCGCGGACCCTGACGCGCGCCGGGCCGCGCACCGCGCTCTCGCCGAGGCCGCCGATCCCGCCGCCGACCCCGAGCGGCGCGCCTGGCACCGTGCACATGCGGTGTCCGGACCGGACGAGGACGTGGCGGCCGAGCTCGAGCGGTGCGCGGCGCGGGCGCAGGCCCGGGGCGGGGTCGCCGCCGCAGCAGCCTTCCGCCAGCGTTCGGCGGAGCTGACGCCGGACCCGGCGCTCCGGGCCGAGCGGGCGCTGCACGCCGCCCGAGCCAAGTTCCTCACGGGGGCGCCGGAACGGGCGCTCAGCCTGCTGGCCGCTGTCGAGTCCGGCCCGGCGGACGAGCTGGTGCGCGCTCGCGCGGACCTGCTCCGGGCCCAGATCGCGGGCGCCCGGGGCGACGGCCGGGACGGCCCGCTCCTGCCGGTCGCCAGGCGCCTGGAGGCGCTGGATCCCGGCCTGGCGCGAGACACGTACCGCGACGCCCTGCAGGCCGCCCTGGTCTGCGGCCGGCTCGCCCGGTCCGGCAGCGTGCGGGAGGTCGCGACGGCGCTCCTGGCCTTCGCGCGTCCCGACGACGGCCGGCCGGTGTGCGACGACCTGCTCGCGGGCATGTCCACCGTGGTCACGGCCGGCTACGCGGCCGGTGCCCCGACCCTGCGGGGCGCGGTGCGCGAGGTCGGGTTCGGCACGGACTGGGAGGTCCTGCCCCACCTGGCCTGGATGCCCCTGGTCTGCCGGATGGCGCAGGACGTCTGGGACGACGAGACCTGGCACTCGCTCACGGTCCGCTCCGTCGAGGCCGCGAGGAAGCACGGCCAGCTGCGCGTCCTGCCGCCCCTGCTGTTCTCGAGCGCCGCCCTGCTGGCGCTCGAGGGCGACCCCGACGGCGCGCAGGCGGCGGGGGAGGAGGGCGCCATGATCGCGGAGGCGACCGGCACCCTGCCGATGTTGCCCTACGGAGCCGTCTTCGCCGCGGCCCTGCGTGGGCAGGAGGAGCGGACGACGACGCTGCTCACCGCCACCACGACCGAGGCAGCGGCACGTGCAGAGGGGCACTGGCTGCCGGCGTCCGCGTGGGCCGCGGCGGTGCTGCACAACGGCCTCGGCCACTACGAACAGGCACTCGCCGCCGCGGAGGAGGGCAGTGCCTACCCCGACGAGCTGGGTCTGGGCTCCTGGTCGCTGGTCGAGCTCGCCGAGGCCGCCTCCCGGGTGAACGAGCCGGGCCGCGCGAAGAACGCCCTGGCCCGCCTGGACGAGATGGCCCAGGCCTGCGGGACGGACTGGGCCCTCGGGGCCGCCGCGCGCAGCCGGGCGCTGCTGAGCGAGGGCACCGAGGCAGAGGACGCCTACCTCGAGGCGATCCAGCGGCTCGCCCGCACCCGCCTGACGGCGCTGCTCGCGCGTACCCGCCTCGTGTACGGCGAGTGGCTGCGCCGCGAGCACCGCCGGACGGACGCACGCGAGCAGCTGCGGCTCGCGCACGACGTCCTCGTCGGATCCCGGATGGAGGGTTTCGCGCAGCGTGCGCGGCGCGAGCTGCTGGCCTGCGGCGAGACCGTCCGTGTGCGGACGGCCGATCCCGCGGCGGCACTGACCGAGCAGGAGGCCGAGATCGTACGGCTCGCGATGGACGGCGCCACCAACGCCGAGATCGCGGGCCGGCTCTTCATCAGCCCGCGCACCGTGGAGTGGCACCTGCGCAAGGTCTACACGAAGCTCGGGATCAGCCGCCGCACGGAGCTGCGCCAGGCGCTCCGCGCGGTCTGAGCCACGCCAGGGTGCGGACCAGGGGGACACCCTGGTTCGCCACGGGCCCGGGCCGGGCGACGGTGAGCACGAACGAGCACCGACCCGGCAGGAGAGCCACCCCATGATCGACAGAAGAACCTTCGGCAAGGCCTTCGGGCTGGCAGTGGCGTCCGCCACGGCGCTCGGCGCGGCTCCGGCAGCAGCCGCCGGGCCAGGCCCCGGCGCTCCGAGCAGCCCGGCCCCGACCGAGGCGCCCGTGGCTCCGGCGTTCGAACGGATGCGTCAGGTGGACGCCGGCGAGCTGAACATGGGCTACGCCGAGCTCGGGCCGGCGCACGGCAAGCCCGTCGTCCTGCTGCACGGCTGGCCCTACGACATCCACAGCTACGCGGACGTCGCGCCGATCCTCGCCGCGCGCGGGTACCGGGTGATCGTGCCCTACCTGCGCGGCCACGGGACCACCACGTTCCGGTCGGCATCGACGTTCCGCAACGCCCAGCAGTCGGTCGTGGCCCTCGACGTCGTCGCGCTGCTCGACGCGCTGCGGATCAAGCGGGCGGTCTTCGCGGGGTACGACTGGGGTTCCCGCACGGCCGACATCATCGCCGCGCTGTGGCCGCACCGGGTCAAGGCGCTCGTGTCGGTGACCGGCTACCTCATCACCAACCGTGAGGCCAACGAGAACCCGATATCGCCGATGGCGGAGTGGGCGTGGTGGTACCAGTACTACTTCGCCACCGAACGTGGCAGGCGCGGGATGGAGAACCCGGAGTACCGGGTCGAGCTGGCCCGGCAGGTCTGGACCTTCAGCTCACCGACCTGGAAGTTCGACGAGGCGACGTTCGCTCGGACGGCGGCGGCGTTCAGCAACCCGGACTACGTCGACGTCGTGATCCACAACTACCGGTGGCGGCTCGGGCTGGCCGAGGGCGACCCCCGGTACGACGCGCTCGAGCGCCGGCTGGCCGCAAGGCCGACCATCGGCGTCCCGACGATCACCATCGACGGCGAGCTCGACCCGTTCACGCCGCCGGGCGAGGGCTCGATGTACCGGTCGTACTTCACCGGCCCGTACGACCACCGCACGTTCCGAGGCATCGGGCACAACGTCCCCCAGGAGGCTCCGGCCGAGTTCGCCCGGGCCGTCGTGGACGCCGACGCGCTGTGACCGCCGCAGCTCCCGGACCCCCGGACCAGGGACCCGGCGGGCGGCCGGTGGGCCGCCGGATCGTGCTGGCGATGCTCGGCCTCGGCGGGGCGGGCTTGGCCGTGGGGCCCGCCGTGCAGCGCGGCCTGAGCGGCGTTCGCTCGGCCCTGTCCCGGGTCGCCCCGGGCGTCGTGCCGGACGACCGCGGGTTCCGCTACTTCAGCATCGTCGGCTCCGTGCCCCGCAAGGACGCGGCGACCTACCGGCTCACCGTCGGCGGGCTCGTCGACCGGCCGGCGACGTACACGCTCGACCAGCTCGCGGCGCTGCCGCAGACCACGGTCGTGCACGACGCCGTGTGCACCGACGGCTGGCAGGTCGACGACGTGCCGTTCACCGGCGTCCGCCTCGGTGACCTGCTCGACGCCGCCGGGGTACGGGACGAGGGCACCGCCGTGCGGTTCACCTGCTTCGACGGCGCCTACACGGAGAGCCTCACCCTCGAACAGGCCCGGCGGGCCGACGTGCTCGTCGCGCTGCGCATGTTCGACGAGCCCGTCCCGCACGACAGCGGCGGCCCCGTGCGGCTCTTCGTCGCGCCGATGTACTTCTACAAGTCGGCCAAGTGGCTCTCCGGCATCGAGGTGACGGCCCAGGTCGAGCAAGGGTACTGGGAGGACTACGGCTATCCGGTGGACGGGTGGCTGCCCGGGGAGGAACCGGTCGATGCCTGACGAGCCCCGCCTGCTCCGCTTCAGTCCCGCCGAGCGGGCCGTCCACCGGGCGACCGGCCTGCTGTTCGCGGTCTGCCTGCTCACCGCGGCCGCGCTCTACGTGGCACCGGTGGCGCAGCTCGTGGGCCGGCGGCACGTCGTCGAGACGCTCCACGAGTGGTCCGGGCTCCTGCTGCCGGTCCCGGTCCTGCTCGGGCTCTGGTCCCAGGCGTTCCGGGCCGACCTACGGCGGATCGACCGGTTCACCGGCCAGGACCGCGCGTGGCTCGCGAGCCTCCGCACGACCGACCCCCACCGCGGCCGGCTCGCGGGGAAGTTCAACGCGGGCCAGAAGCTCTGGGCCTCCTGGCTCGCGGGCGCCGTCCTGGTCATGCTCGGCACCGGGCTCCTGCTGTGGTTCAAGTTCGCGCTCGGGTTCGTCCCGCGGGCCGGCGTCGTGCTCGTCCACGACATCGGCGCCTACGCCCTCGTGATCGTCGTGGCCGGGCACGTCCTGAAGGCGTTGGCCGACCCGGAGGCCCGGCGCGGCATGCGCACCGGGGCCGTCCGGCAGTCGTGGGCGGCGCGGGAGCACGCGCTCTGGCTGGACGAGCCGCCCACCTGGAGTCCGGCTCAGAAGTCGAAGTCCCCGATCCCGCCACCGCCGTAGGTGCTCTCCTCGTCACCGTCCGCCGCCCACGCCGCCCAGACCGCCGACGACGCGGCGTAGGCAGCCACGGCGCCGAGGATCGCGGCGCCCACGGCGCTGCTGAGCGCCGTCCCGGGAGCGTCCGTCCCCAGCATCCGGGCCACCGCACCCCGTTCACGGGCCTCCGCCCGGGACGCCGACCGGGCCAGCGCCGCCGGTGAGGCGTCGGCGGGGCGCTCGCCGGCGCTCGCGGCCGCGCTGAGCCGGTCGAAGACGGCGGCGCGCTGCTCGGGGCTCAGCCGCCCGAACGCGTCGGCGTGCACCCCCTCGACCACGGCGGGCGTGGCCGAGCCGAGCATCTTCTCGTAGCGGTCGAGCGCCTGGGTCTCGGCGGCGGCCGCCCGGGCCGAGCGGTCAGAGCGGCTCATCCGGGTCTCCTTCAAGGGTTTCCTGAGCCGGTGCGTCCGTGGCCGGTACCAAGCGGTAGCCCTGCTCCACCAGGGCGCGGGCCATGTGCGCGGCGTACCACTCGGGCCAGGCCTCGTCGTAGACACCGCCCAGCTCCTCCTGCTCGTGGACGCCGTGTGCCGCGGCGGCCTGCTTGAGCAGGCCGAGCAGGATCTCCTCCGGTGCGCGGTTCGTCTCCATGGTGGTCTCCGTCGTCCAGGGCTGTCAGCGGCCGGGGAGACGGTTGACGACCTGCTGGAGCACCCACTCGTTGCCGTCGGGGTCCGCGAACGAGGCGAAGGACGCGTAGCTGTCGTGCTCCGGGTGCGGGCCGGGGACGCGGTTGGCCGTGCCCGCCCAGTGGAAGACGCCGTCCTCGTCGTGCCAGATCTCGCTGACGTCGGCGCCGCGCTCCTCGAGCTCGGCGCGTGCCGCGGTGATGTCCGTGACGATCAGGTGCAGGCCGCGTACCGACCCGGGCGCGGCGTCGGTGAGGTGCTCGCCGAAGATGATCGACGCCGGCGAGCCGGGCGGCGTGAGCTGCACGACGCGCAGGCCGCGCTCGGTCGAGAAGTCGGCGTCGTGCCGCCAGCCGAGCCCTTCGTAGAAGGCCTTGGTGCGGTCCACGTCCGAGACGGGCAGGACGACTACCTCGAGCTTGAGTTCCATGGTGTTCTCCGGTTCTGGTTGTTGGTACGGGTTCTGGGGGACGGTCGGGCCGGTCACCGGGCGCCCAGCGGGCCCGCGAAGGACCTGCCGAGCGAGGCGGGGCCGACGAGGGGCAGCAGGGCGGCGAGCAGCTTGCGCTGGAGGGTCTGGGGCCGGCGGGTCAGCTCGATGTCGATGCGGCTGCCGTCCCCGGCGGGGGAGACCTGGAAGACCCAGCCGCCGCCGGGTCCGAACACCTTCGAGTCCAGCGTGGTGATGTCCACCCGGCCGCGCTCGTCGTCCCACTCGTAGCGGGCGTGCTCCCAGGCGGACGCCGTGCCCTCGGTCACCTCGGCCCAGGTGGGTCCCTGGGCGTGGACCGTGAAGTGCTCGGCGTCGATGGTGGGCCAGACCTCGGCGCGGGCGGGGCTGAAGTCGGTCAGCACCCGCATGGCTGCCTCGGGGGTGAGCGTGGAGTCGAGGTGAAAGCGGACGGCGGTCATGGTCGGGCTCCTTGGTCTGGGTAACCGTTCTGAGTGGTTACCTCGATGACATGAACTGTGGCACAGGATGTGTAACCCGTCAAACTGGTTACAGGGACTTGTGCGTCACACTGGTCACCGTTCAGAATGGTTACGTGAACCACGCCTTCCCCTGCGGCACGCTCGCCCTCGACTTCCTGGGCACGCTGCGTGCCCGCCGCAACCCGGTCCCTGCCGAGAAGCTCGGCACGCCCGCGCTGCTCGACGACTGGTTCGTCGAGTCGGGGATGCTCGACGGTGCGCCCGGCGCCGACGAGGCGGATCTGACCGCCGCGGTGGAGCTGCGGGAGGCGGTGTACTCGCTGGTCGAGGCGCGGCTCGCCGGCGGGTCGGGCGACGCCGACGCTGCCGCCGTCGACGTCCTGAACCGGCATGCCGCGCAGGCGCCGGTCGTGGTGCAGCTCGGCCCGTCCGGCGTGCGCCGCTCGGGGACGGCGGCGCAGGGGCTGGCGGCGATCGCGCGTGAGGCCGCCGAGATCCTGGGCGGCCCGGACGCGGCGCTGCTGCGGGAGTGCGGCCGGCCCGAGTGCACCCAGGTCTACCTCGACCGCTCCCGTGGTCACCGGCGCGAGTGGTGCGCCATGCGGACGTGCGGCAACCGGGTCAAGGTCTCGGCCTACCGCTCCCGCCACCGCACCGCCGTCTAAAAGACTTGCGGCTGCTGAGAGGCTGGCCGGGTGAATCTTGGGGAGACTCTGGCCGGTTGCCTGCTGATCACCGGGACGCCCGGTGCTGGAAAGACGACGGTGTCGCAGCTGGTCGCCGAGCGGCTGCCGCGGGCGGCGCGGGTCGACGGGGACGTGTTCGGGATCATGCTCGTCAGCGGCGGGGCGAACATGCTCGACGAGGAGGGGCGCTGGAATCCCGGGCCCGACGGGCAGCATCAGCTGCGGCTCCGGATGATCAACCTGTGCTCGGTGGCGGACAACTTCGCCGAGGCAGGGTTCACGCCGGTCGCCGACACCGTCGTCGAGACGCGGGAGGAGCTGCGCTTCATCGCCGGGCGCCTGCGGACGCGGCCGCTGATGCTGGTCGTGCTGTGCCCGCCTCTCGAGGTGGCCCGGCACCGGAACGCGACCCGCGCCGTCGAGACTCGCGTGGACTACGACTTCGCTCCGCTGGCGCGGAACCAGCGGCGGGAGCTGGGCGATCTCGGGTGGTGGCTCGACTCCGGGGAGCAGACGGCGGAGGAGACCGCCGACCTGATCGTCGCCGAGGCCGCTCGGCGGGCTGTTGTGCCGGAGTCGGTGCTGCGGGCGTAGTCCGCTGGACGGGCGGGTTCTGCTGGCGGCGTACGAGGCATCGTCCGACGGGCGAGTCGAACCTGTGTGCCATAAGTTGATGGCATGACATCAGCCGGAGGTGCATCTGGAGCGGGCGACCAGCCCCGCGGGCCGGTGCTGCCCTCTGGTGGCGGTGCGGTGCTGCGTGCGGCCGATGTCCGGGCGCTGCGCGAGGCGCTGGCCGGCACGATCCTGCCAGGCGGTACCGACACGGCGTCCGTCTCGAAGGAGGCGCAGGCCGAGTGGGTGGACCTGCTCGGTGAGCTGGAGGCCGTGAAGAACACGGTGACGGCTACCCAGGGCCGGCTGGCGGTGGCGCTGGAGGAGGCCACGAAGGCGGACGAGGCGAGGCAGGGCGTCCGGGCCGAGCGGCGGGGTCGTGGTGTGCCGAACCAGGTGGGTCCGGCGATGCGGCTCAGCCCGCATCCGGGAGGGGTGTTCCTCGGTACGGCCAGGGCGTGGATCACCGACATGCCGCACACCTTCGACGCGCTGCGTACCGGCGTGCTCTCGCAGTGGCGCGCGACGCTCATGGTGCGCGAGACCGCCCACCTGTCGGCGGAGCACCGGGCGCAGATCGACGAGCGGATCTGCGGGCCCGCGAACCTGGCTGCGCTCGCTCGGACGGGCACCCGGCGGCTGATCGCGCAGATCAAGGAGCTGGCGGGCGAGCTCGACGTGCACGCCTGCGTGAAGCGGAACGCGAAGGCCGTGTCGGAACGCCGTGTCTCGGTGCGACCGGCACCCGACCTGATGGTCTACCTGACCGCGCTGGTGCCGATGCAGCAGGGCGTGCAGGCGTACGCGCAGCTCAAGGCCCACGCTGACGCGGCGAAGGCGGCCGGCGACGAGCGAGGTGTCGGCCAAATCATGGCTGACACGCTGATCGAGCGGGTTGCCGGTCGCGAGCCCGGCAAGGCCGACGAGGTGCCCGTCGCGATCAACCTGCTGGTCTCCGACCGGACGCTGCTCGCCGGTGGCCAGGGGCCGGCGGTCGTCCTGGAGGGGGCTGCCGCGGGGGTGGGCGCGGTCCCGGCCCCCGTCGCTCGTGAGCTCGCCGCGCACGGGATCGACGCCGAGGCGGCCTGGCTCCGCGCCATCTATGTCGATCCCCGGGGTCGCCTGCTGGCGACCACGTCACTGTCCCGGTTCTACCCGCCGGGCCTCTCCGCGTTGCTTCGCGCTCGCGAGCAGGGCATCTGCGCCACGTCCTGGTGCGATTCCCCGGTGCGGCACCTCGACCACGTGACGCCGTTCGCCGAAGGCGGTCAGACCAGCCTTGGCAACGGCCAGGGCCTGTGCGCGCGCTGCAACCACGCGAAGCAGGCGCCGGGCTGGAGCCAGAAGGCCACCGAGATGGACGGCCGGCACGCGGTCGAGACGTTGACGCCGACGGGGCACAGCTATGTCGCCGTCGCGCCCGAGCCGCCACGCCCCGTGAGGGTTCAGGCTGTGGACGGCGCACCCGGGTGGACCCCCGCCTCGGGCATGGGCCCACCTGGGCGCGTCCCGCGGAGCCGCTACTCGATCGGCTGCCATACCGGTCCCGACCGCGGCGCGATCGTCTACCGGCCGGGCCGGAACACGGGCCCGGGCCGTCGGCCGCCTCGGCGCGCCCGCCCCGCAGACCTCTCCTGGGCGCATCCGAGACCTGGGCGATAGCTGCTCGGTGTCAGGGCACCAGCACGATCCGCCCGAACACGGTGCCCGTGTCCATCTGCCGGTGCGCCTCGGCCGCCTGGGCCAGGGGCAGCACGTCGTGCACGACGGCGTGCAGCTCGCCACGCGCCGCGGCGGCGAACTGTTCGGCCCGGACGGCGTCCCGGGCCGGTGCCGGCACCGTGTCGAGGCTGAACGTCGCGACCGAGCGGGACTGCTGGAACGTGCTCAGGAGCCGAGCGCCGAAGTCGGCCGACGGGAACCCGGCGACTGCGCCGACCAGGACCAGCCGTCCGTTCGGCGCGAGCCGGTCCAGGAACTCGGGGGTATCGGGCCCGCCGACGATGTCGATGACCACGTCGAACGACGCGGGGGCGTCCCCGCTGCCGGAGCGGTCGAGCACATGTGTCGCCCCGAGATCGGTCAGGCGGCTGCCGCGCTCGGCCGACGACGTCGTCACGGCGACCGCGCTCGCGCCGCCCCGTGCCGCGAGCTCGACGGCCGAGATGCCTATGCTCCCCGCCGCGCCGCGCACGAGGACGGACTCCCCGGGCGTGAAGTGCGCGTGGGCGAGCGCGAAGTGCGCCACGGTCGCCGAGCTGCCGAGGGTCACCGCGTCGATCGACGACAGCTCCTCGGGAAGCGCGACGACGTCGTCCACCCGGACGACGGCATGCTCGACGTAACCGCCGGTGCCGCCTGTGAACGCCCAGACCCTACGGCCTAGCCAGGACCCGTCGACGTCCGCCCCGACGGCGGTCACCGTGCCGGCTACCTCGCTGCCGGGGATCAGTCCCTCGGTGAAGCCGTAGCCGGTGATGGTGCCGCGCCGGATGACGGCGTCGACCCCGCCCACCCCGATCGCCTCGGTCTCGATCACGAGCTGCCCTTGCCCGGCGGCGGGGACGGGGAGGTCCGTCACCGTCATGCCGCTCGGGTCTCCGAACCGCTCGATCGTCACTGCTCGCATCGTTCGTCTCCGTTGCTCTGTTCGTGGTTCCTGCGCCGGCGACGGTAACGGACGGGGGCGTCCACTTAGGCGAACTGAGAGACGGCGGCCGCTGATTGCCCCACTTGAGCGCCGTGCGTACGGCGAGTTCCGGTCTCCGCAATCTCTGACTAAAGTCAGAGACATGACCCTCGTCGACACCGTCCGTCGTTTCAACCGCAGCTACACCCAGCGCATCGGCGCCCTGGACGAGTCGTTCCTCGGCACGGGCCGGCCGCTTGGCGCGTCACGCCTCCTCTTCGAGGTGGGGCCCGACGGCGCGGCGGTCCGGGAGCTGCGCGAGCGCCTGGACCTGGACTCGGGCTACCTGACCCGGCTCCTGTCCCGGCTGAGCGACGACGGGCTCGTCGAGGTGCTGCCGGACCCGGCTGACCGGCGTCGGCGGATCGTGCGGCTCACCGCCGTCGGGCAGGCGGCGTACCGCGAGCTGGACGAGCGCTCCGAGCAGAAGGCGCGCACGCTGCTCGAACCGCTCACCGAGCGGCAGCGCGCCCGCCTCGACGAGGCGCTCGGCACCGCTGACCTGCTGATCCGTGCGGCGACCGTGCACCTGCGCGTCGTGGACCCGGTGAGCGACGCGGCCACTGCGGCGCTGGGGGAGTACTACGCCGAGCTCGACCGCCGCTTCTCGGGCGGGTTCGTGCCCGACCCGCCGCAGCAGGGCGCCGACGCGCTGCGTGCGCCTGGCGGCGCCTTCGTGGTCGCGACCAGCGACGGAGCCCCCGTGGCCTGCGGCGGGGTGCGGAGGTTCGATGCGGTCACGGGCGAGATCAAGCGGATGTGGGTCGCGTCGAGCTGGCGCGGCGCCGGCCTGGGCACGCGGCTGCTCCGGCGGCTGGAGAGCGAAGCGATCGGCCTGGGCTGCTCCCGCATCGTGCTCGACACCAACAGTGCGCTGACCGAGGCGATCACGATGTACGGCCGGGCCGGCTACCGCGAGATCGCCCCGTACAGCCAGGACAACCCGTACGCGCAGATGTTCTTCGAGAAGCCGCTGGGCTGACCGCCCCGGGATGCGAGCTGGGCCCCGGCGCGACACGGTGAACGCCTGGCAAGCAGAACCGAGGGAAGGAGCGAGACATGGCTCAGCAGACAGTCGCAGACGTCATGACCCCGGCACCGACCACGATCGGCATGTCCGAGACGCTTGAGACAGCCGCCCGGACGATGGCGGCCCAGGACGTGGGTGCGCTGGTCGTGCAGGCGGGCCCGACCACCGTCGGCATCGTCACCGACCGGGACCTCGTGGTCCGCGGTCTGGCCGAAGGACTCGGCCTCGAGGCGATGGTCGGGGAGGTGGCGAGCGAGGAGCTGCTCTCGATCGGCCCCGGCGTCCCCGTGGAGACGGCGGTGGAGCTCATGCGGGTCGCCGCCGTCCGGCGCATCCCCGTGATGGACGGGAACGACGCGGTCGGCATCATCTCGATCGGCGACCTCGCGATCGAACGTGACCCGTCCTCGGCACTGGCCGAGATCTCCGACGCGGAGCCGAACGGCTGAGCGCCGCGCAGGTCCGGGACATGGTCGACTCCCGGCTCCCGCCGGCGGTGGTCCGCCCGGCCGGCGCGCTCTCGGCCGTGCACCGCGCCTGGCTGAGCCACCCGCGCTGGTCGCTGGCCGCCAAGGGCGCGCTGGCGGCCAGCCTCGCCTGGTTCGTCGGGCTCCTCGCCCCCGAGCCGTTCTCCCAGTACCCGTACTACGCGCCGCTCGGCGCCGTGCTCGCCACCACCAGCACGGTGGTGCGCTCGGTGCGCGACTCCCTCCAGTCGGTCGCGGCGGTGCTGGCCGGCGCGCTCATCGCCCGGACGGTGCACCTGCTGCCGCTGCCGGGGCTCGTCGAGCTCGCGCTGGTGGTGGGCCTGGCGCTGCTGTGCGTGGGCTGGCGGATCTTCGGCGACATGGGCAGCTGGACCGTCATGGCGGCGATCTTCGTGCTCATCCTCGGCAGCGGCGGGGACGGCGACGGCATGGAGTTCATCGGCTCGTACGTCGGGCTGATCCTGGTCGGCGCGTCGATAGGGATCGCCGTCAACCTGCTGCTCCCACCGCTGCCGCTCACCCCGTCGGAGCTGGCGCTCGGCCGGCTGCGCGACGGGATGGCCGATCAGGTGGAGCTGCTGGCGAACTGGCTCGAGGACAGGGGGACGCTCGATCCCGACGAGTGGGAGCGACGCCGCCAGCAGCTCCTGCCGACCGTCGAGGGCGCACGTGCCGCCGTCGCCCGGACGCGTGAGGCGTCGCGTGCCAACCTGCGCGTGCGATACCGGGGCAACGAGTACTGGGTGGCGTCCCAGACCCGCCGGGCCGGCGCCCTCGGCACGTCGGCCGAGGTGGTCGACGAGACAGTGCGCCTGCTCGTCGAGTGGGAACGGGACGGGCGCGAGGAGGTGGCGCTCGGGCAGCGGCTCAGGCCCGAGTTCGCCGCCACCCTGCGGGCGTTCGCCACCGCCCTGCGCGCCGCCGCCACCCGGGACGTCGCGGACCGGGCAGCGGCGGGAGCCGCCCGCGACGAGGCGGCCGACGCCGTCGCCGGGCTCGACCGCTCCGTGGAAGCGCTCCGCGACGTCGTCCGCACGGCCCAGCGCGCGTCCGAGCAGGACTACTTCGTCGCAGGCGCCCTGATCATCAACCTCGCGCGCGGCGCCGACGCCCTGCGCCTCTGACCGCCCGACCGACCCGGCCCGACCTGCACCCACCCGATCAGACCAGGAGGTCCCATGAAGGCCCTGTTCGTGAGCTGCACCCTCAAGAAGTCCCCCGAACCGTCCAACACCGAGGCGCTCGCCGCAGTCGTCGCGGACGCACTCCAGGAACGTGACGTGACGGTGGAGCACGTCCGGCTCGCCGACCTGGACATCCCGCCCGGAGTGGTCACCGACCTGGGCGACGGCGACACCTGGCCCGGCGTCCACGCACGCCTCCTGGACGCCGAGATCCTCGTCGTCGTCACCCCCACCTGGGTCGGCCGGCCCTCGTCCATGGCGCAGCGCATGCTCGAACGCATGGACGCGATGCTGTCCGAGACGGCCGACGACGGCACCCCTGTTGCCTACAACCGGGTGGCCGGGGTCGTCGTCACCGGTAACGAGGACGGCGCGCACCACGTGATCTCCGAGATCAGCGGAGGGCTGGCCGACATCGGCTACACGATCCCCGGCCAGGCCTGGACCTACTGGAACCAGGGCCCCGGCCCCGGCGCCGAGTACCCCCAGACCGAGCACGGCCACGAGTGGTCGCACAGCACCGGGCGCCTCATGGCGCACAACCTGCACGCGGTCGCGACGGCGCTCGCGGCCCGGCCGGTCCCGCCGCCGCCCAGCTGAGACAGCGGACAGCTTGCCCAGCCCGGGACAGCAGGGATGCGAGCGGCAGGCCACCGGGGCATGGTGGAGAGGTCGGTGAAGCAGCCCGCCGTCGGCCCTACCGAGTCAGGAGTGCGACATGGTCCAGACAGTCGCAGATGTCATGACCCCAGCGCCGACCAACGTCGACGCGACAGACACGATCGAGGCAGCCGCCCGCGCGATGGCCTCCGAGGACGTCGGTGCGCTGATCGTCCAGTCCGAGTCCCGGATCGTCGGCATCATCACCGACCGGGACATCGTGGTCCGCGGCCTCGCCGAAGGGCGCGGCCTCGACGCGACGGTCGGCGAGATCGCGAGCGACCAGCTCGTGACCGTCGGCCCCGGCGACCCCGTCGCCACCGCCGTCGAGGTGATGCGTGACGCCGCGGTACGGCGCGTACCGGTGATGGACGGCGACACGGCGGTCGGCATCGTCTCGATCGGCGACCTCGCCGTCGAGCGCGACCCGTCGTCGGCGCTCGCGGACATCTCCGAGGAACCGCCGAACCGCTGAGCCGGCCATGAGCTCGACGTCCGCGGCCCGCACGCCCGCCCACCGCACACGTATGCCCACGCCCGCCAACCGCACACCCGTCGACCTCAGCCCGGGAGAGGCCGCACGGGTCGTCGGCCAGGTGCTCGCGCCGCTGGTCGCCCAGGGGGCGATCATCCGGCGGCCGCGTGCGACCGCGTGGGCGGAACGGCACCAGGCTGACCGCACGGCGCGAGCCGTCCTGGGTGGGCTGCGGGACCGGCACGACCGCGCCCCGCTCGTCCTCGGCGTGGGGCCGCGGCGGTTCGTCGTGGTCACGGAGCGGGAGGACGTGCGCCGCCTGCTCGAGGACTCGCCCGAGCCGTTCTCGCCGGCCACGAGGGAGAAGCGTGGCGCGCTCGCGCACTTCCAGCCCGAGGGTGTGCTCATCTCGTCCACCACCGAGCGCTGGCACCGCCGGCCCTTCAACGAGCACGCGCTGCAGATGGACCAGCCGGTGCACGACGACGGTGCCGCCTTCGTCGACGCCGTGCGCCGCGGCGTGGTGGACCTGACCAGGCGGCTCGACTCGTCAGGGCGGTTCGACGCCTACGCCTTCCACGAGGCGTGGTGGGGCATCGTGCTGGAGGTGGTGCTCGGCACGAAGGCCCGCGGGGACCGTGAGCTCGTGGCGATCCTCAACGCCTTGCGGCGCGATGCGAACTGGTCGTGGCTGCGCCCGAGACGCACGCGGCTCCGCGAGGAGCTGGACCGCCGGATCGCGTCCTACCTGCGCGCGCCGGAGCCCGGCTCGCTCGCCGCCTCGGCCCACCGGAGCGGCCCCGCGACGGCGGTGGGGCAGGTGCCGCACTGGCTCTTCGCGTTCGACGCGGCCGGCGCGGCCGCCTTGCGGGCGCTGGCGATCGTCGCCGCGCGGCCCGAGGTCCGCGAGCGCGTGCTCGCGGAGGCGGGTCAGGGCGGCTCCGCGGCGTCGTGGCAGGCCGGACCGGGCCCGGCGCTCCTGCCCTACACACGGGCCTGTGTGCTGGAGTCGGTGCGCCTGTGGCCGACGACGTTCGTGGTGCTGCGCGAGTCCACCGGTCCGACGACCTGGGGCCGGCGGATCCTGCCCGCGCACACGGGGTTCGTCGTCGTCAGCTCGTTCTTCCACCGCGACCCGGCCGGGCGGCCGCACGCCGACGCGTTCGTCCCGGAGGCGTGGCTGGACGGCCGCAACGACGCCGACTGGGGGCTCGTCCCGTTCAGCGGCGGGCCCGCCGCGTGCCCGGGCCGGAACGTGGTGCTGCTGGTCGCGAGCCACCTGCTGGCGCGGCTGGCGACGCGGGACCTGCGCGTGGCCCGTTGGCAGTACCTGGCCCGGGACCCGCTGCCCGCCACCGTGGACCACCTGGGCCTGCGCTTCCGGACGGCGGGGAGCGCCTGATGCTGCCCGGTGTGCCGCACCTGCGTTCGCTCGCCGAGGTGGCGGAGCTGGTCGAGGCGGTGTCGCCGCTCTACGTGCGGTTCAGCGAGGGTCCGGTGGCCGACGCCGCCACGGCGAGCCGGGACCACGAGAGCGGGTGCCTGCTGCCCGGGCTCAGCGTCAACCCGCTGACGCCGGAGCCGTGGTGGGACCGGAAGCTCGAGCACTGGCTGGCGCGGCAGCTCTGCCAGTATGCCCACCTGCTGGCGCCCGACCGGTACCCGTGGGCGCTGACCGGCGAGATCGCGGGCCGCGGGCCGGACTGCGAGCCGTTGCTGGTCGCGACCACCGCCGTCGCGACCATCGACCAGGCGGTGGTCGCCGAGGCCGCCGAGACGTACGAGCGAGAGTTCCGCGCCGGGGCGGACGGGCGGTGAGGGCGCCCGTCACGACCTGCCGTAGTGCGTCACGAAGTCCTCGACGGCGCAGGCCGCCGCGCCTCGCGCCCAGTCGACGAACCGCAGGGGCCGCAGCTCGATGGCGGAGCGGGCGGCCGACCCGAAGGCCCGCTGCTCGAACGCGGCGCGCACGTGGGGGTCCATGACGTCGTAGTCGCGCTCGTCGTCGGCGGGCTCCGGGCTGCTGCCGATGGCCTCGCCCGTGATGACGATGTGCTGGGCGCCGAGCAGGTTGGCGATGGTCGCGATCCCGGTACCGACGGCGCTGCCGGCCTCCGCGAGCACCCGGACGGCGTCCGGTTGGCCGGAGCGGGCGAGCTCGGCGACGTCGCCGATGCCCAGGCCGGGGAACCCGGCCTGCGCCATGCGCTCCAGGATCGAGGCGGACCCCGCGACGGCCTCGACGCAGCCCCGGTTGCCGCAGTGGCACAGCGGGCCCTCGGGGTCCACGAGCACGTGCCCCACCTCGCCGGCCACGCCGAAGCTGCCGTGCACCACCTGGCCGTTGACCAGCAGCGCGCAGCCGATGCCGGTACCGACGGTCACCAGCGCCAGCGAGGACAGTCCCCGCCCCACGCCGTACCAGCGCTCGCCGGTCAGGAGCGCTCGGACGTCGTTCTCGACGGTGGTCGCCAGGCCGGTGCGCCGCGCCACCTCCGCGCCGAGCGGCACGTCCCGCCAGCCCAGGAACGGTGAGTAGGCCACGTGGCCCGAGGCGGCGTCGACGTCGCCGGACACGGCCAGGCCGACGCTGCCGACCTCGGGACGCCCGGCCCGCAGGCGCTCCACGAGGTCGGCGACCTGCGCGACGACGGCCTCCGGCCCGTGGTCGCCGACGGGCACGGTGAGCTCGTCCAGCACGCGGCACCGCAGGTCGCACAGCACGCCGAACAGCTCGTCGGCCGTGACCTTGATGCCGATCACCAGGTGCGCCTGAGTCCGCACGGTCACCACCGTGGCCGGCCTGCCCAGTGCGCCCTCCGTCGACGCGCGGCCGCCGGTCTCGTCCAGCAGCCCCGCCTCCAGGAGCGGCCGCACCGCCCGGGTGATGGCGCCCGGCGTCAGCCCCGTGTCGGTGGCCAGGGCGGTGCGCGACGCGTCGCCGGTCATGACGAGCTGCTGCAGGACGCGGGTCCCGGCCGGGCTCAGCGTCGGCGCCTGGGGTCTGGCGGGCATGCGCCGACTCTAGCCGCGCGACTTAATTGACAGCAACAAAAAAAGACTGTTGAGTGTGCCGCACCCAGCAACGTCGCCGGAGGAGCCTCCATGTCAGTCATGTCCGAACCCGCCCGGACCCGCAGAGCCGCCCGTTCGTGGCTCGCCGTGGGCCTGGCCCTCGCCGTCGTCGGCACCGTCGGTGTGGCGCCCGTGACGGCCGCGCCCCTGTCCGTGTCCGACACCAAGCCGTCCGCGGCACAGCCTTCCGCCACCGTCGAGGCCGAGGCCACGCAGGTGGTCCTGGACGGCGCGAGCCGGTCCGGCTGCTCGTCCTGCTCGGGCGGTGGCAAGGTCGGCAGCATCGACCCGTCGTCCACCGTGACGGTGCCGGGCATCCTCGCTCCCGAGGCGGGCTCGTACGACGTCACGCTGCACTACCTCAGCGGCGACGACACCCGCGCCCTGACCATGACGCCCGACGGCGGCGACACCGTCGCCGTGCCCGTCGCGTCCACGGGCGGCTGGGACCGGGTCGGCACCGTCTCGGTGACCCTGCCCCTGCACGCCGGCGAGAACCGGCTGACCATCGGCGCACCGGCCGGTTCGCTCGGCCCCGACCTGGACCAGGTGGTGGTCGCCGGCGCGACCGCGAAGGACTACGCGCTCACCGATCCGGCGGCGGCCGACCCGGTGCCCGTCGACCCGACCCCCGCCGCCCCCGCCCGCAGGCACGTCACGCTGCGGGGCGGCGACGTCGTCGTCGACTACTCCCTGTCCAGCGGCACCGCCGACGCGCGGTGGGGCCGGCACCAGGCGGTGACCGGGTTCTACAGCGGAGTGCGCCTGGGCGACGACTTCGTCACCACCAAGCGGTACGACGGCGCCTGCCGGCTCACCGGCACGCGGACCGTCACCTGTGCCAAGCCGGGGCTGCCCACGCTGCGGCAGGTCTTCGCGTTCGACGGCGACCGCTCGTTCTCGGTACGGCTCGACGTCACCGGCACGGACGGCCCGGTCACCACGTCGATGATGGTGCCGGTCATGACCGACCGGCCCGGCTCGGTGGACCTGGGGCACGACGGCGACAACCGGATGCTGCTGGTCCCCTTCGACAACGACCACTGGGTCCGTTACGAGACGCCCGCCATCGAGGACGTCACGCCCGCGCAGCGCAGCTTCGAGGTCACCTCGTTCCTCGACGACGTCTCGCGCACCGGCCTCGTGGTCGGCTCGCTGGACCGGGACACCTGGAAGTCCGGTGTCGTGGCCGACGGGAACGCCGACGGCGGGCTCGACCGGCTCCAGGCCGCTGCGGGCCTGACCGACTGGAGCTACGACTACGGCGACGGCCTGAACAGGTACCAGTTCAACCGCGAGCTCAAGCCGCACGCTGACGTCAGTGGCACGACGGTGCGCTCGCCGCGCATGTTCGTGGGCTACTACGCCGACTGGCGGGAGGGCATGGAGACGTTCGGCCGGGCGGCAGCCGAGGTGGCGCAGTCGCGCACGTGGTCGGACGGCACGCCGTTCGGGTTCAACAGCTGGGGCGGCCTCGGCGCCCGCGGGGGCGACGCCGCCGTCATGGACGAGGTCTCCGAGTTCCTCGCCGAGGAGACGCCCGCCTTCCGCAACACCCGGTCGGCCAAGGGTCCGTACGTCGGCGTCGACTCCTACTGGGACAAGATGCTCGCGCCCGAGTACTCGTTCGAGGACCCCGACACCTCCTGGGCGGAGCTCGAGCAGTACGTCGCGGACGTCAAGGCGCGCGGCCAGGAGCCGGCCCTCTACTTCCAGCCGTTCGCCAACTTCTGGAAGGAAGGGCTCGACGAGCGCATCGGCGGCACCAAGCTCTGCGACACCTGCGAGAACCAGACCTACCGCGAGATGGCGCTGAAGGTGAACGGCGTGCCGGTGAACATCGACGGGGCCTGGGCGCTCGACCCGACCAACCCCGGCGTGCAGAACCGCGCCAGGACCGCGCTGGGCAAGTTCCGCGAGCTCGGCGTGCGCTACGTCAAGCTCGACTTCCTGACCCACGGCTACGTCGAGGCCGACGACTGGTTCGACGAGTCGGTGCACACGGGCCAGCAGGCATTCCGCCAGGGCATGGCGCAGGTCGTCGACGTCGTCGGCGACGACATGTTCGTCGACCTGGCCATCTCGCCCCTGTTCGCCTCCGAGTTCGCCCATGCCCGCCGCATCTCGTGCGACGTGCACGGCGCGCTGAACAACTGGCACCCCACCCAGCCCGACCGCTACCAGAAGAGCACCGAGTACCTGCTCAACTCCCTGACCTACGGCTGGTGGCTCGACGAGGTCTACGCCTTCAACGACGGCGACCACGTCCAGTTCGGCAACTACGAGTACGACGGCAACGCCAACGCCTACCTGCTCGACGACCCGTACCCCAGCATCTGGCCCGAAGGGCAGAACCGGGCGCGCGTCACCTCCGCCGTCATCACGGGCATCTACCAGGTCAGCGAGGACCTGACCGCCACCGGCCACCCCGTCATCAAGCAGCGGGCGCGCGACCTGCTGCAGAACCAGCGGATCAACCGGATCGCCGAGATCGGCCGGTCCTTCGCCCCCGTGCAGGCGGGCCCCGACCGGTTCACGGCCGCCGACACGTTCGTGCTGCGCGACGGCGCGACCACCTACGTCGCGGCGTTCAACTACGGCGCGTCCGCCCGCACCACCGACGTCGCCCTGCGCGACCTCGGCCTGGGCGGCGGCCGGTACGAGGTCACCGAGCTGTGGACCGGGCAGCGGAGCCACACCACCGGCCGGATCCGGTCCGCCGTCCCCGGCGAGGACGTGCGCGTCTGGGCCATCACCAAGGGCAGGCACTGATGGCACAGGCCCTCCGCCGCTGTCCCCGCACCGAGCTCTGGGCCGCGCTCGGGATGATCGCCCCCGCGGCCGTCGGGTTCGCCGTCTTCTACCTGTACCCGACGCTGCGCGGCGCCTACCTGTCGCTCACCGAGTACAACGTGCTCGGCAGCCCGGTCTTCGTCGGCCTGCGGAACTACCTCGACATGGCGCAGGACGACGTGTTCTGGAACGCCGTCCGCGTCACGCTCCTGTACGTCGTGCTCAACATCGGGCTCCAGACGGTCCTCGCCGTCGGCCTCGCGGTGCTCATGCACCGGCTCACCACGTCGGTGCTCATCCGCGGCAGCCTGCTGCTGCCGTACCTCATCGCCAACGTCGTGGTCGCGCTGCTGTGGTACTGGATGCTCGACTACAACATCGGCATCGTCAACGCGGTGATCGACGCCGTCGGGCTGCCCAAGGTGGCGTTCTTCGGGGACGAGGCCTGGACCATCCCCACCATCGCAGCGGTCAACACGTGGCGCCACCTCGGCTACACGGCGCTGCTGGTGTTCGCGGGCCTGCAGATGATCCCGCGCAGCGTGTACGAGGCGGCGTCGGTCGACGGCGCGGGGGAGTGGCGCACCTTCTGGCGCATCACCCTGCCGCTGCTGCGCCCCGTGCTGGTCCTCGTCCTCGTCATCACCGTCACGGGCGCCTTCCAAATCTTCGACACCGTGGCCGTGACCACGTCCGGCGGGCCGGGCAACGCCTCGCGCGTGCTGCAGCTCTACATCTACGAGCAGGCGTTCGAGCGCGGCCACTTCGGCTACGCCTCGGCCATGTCGGTAGTCCTCTTCCTCATCCTCGCCGGGGCGGCATTCGCGCAGATGCGTCTGCTGCGCGCCGGCGAGTCCGACCTCTCCTGAGCGGAGCGCACATGCGTACACGGATCACCTGGGGACGGGCGCTCGCCTGGATCGTCCTGTGGTTCTTCGTCCTGGCCACCGTGCTGCCCTTCTACTGGATGCTGCGGACCGCGCTGTCCGACAACCACGCCCTGGCCGCCCAGTCCTTCTCACCGCTGCCCGCCGACCTCACGCCGGGGCCGTTCGAGCGGGTGTTCGGCCTCGCCACGCCCGAGGAGGCGCTCGCGGAGGGCGGGTCGGGCGGGTCGCTGAACTTCTGGCTCTACCTGCGCAACTCGCTCGTGGTCGCCACCGGCATCACCGTCTTCCAGGTCCTGTTCTCCGCGATGGCCGCCTACGCGTTCTCCCGCCTGCGGTGGCGCGGACGCGACGCGTGGTTCGCCGTGTTCCTCGGCGCGCTCCTGGTGCCGCCGATCTTCACGTCGCTGCCGAACTTCCTGACGGTCAAGTCGCTGGGCCTGCTCAACACCCTGCCCGGGATCATGCTGCCCAGCCTCTTCATGACGCCGTTCGCGATCTTCTTCATGCGCCAGTTCTTCCTCGGCATCCCCCGGGAGATCGACGAGGCGGCGATGATCGACGGCGCCCGGCCGTGGCGCATCTTCTTCCGGATCATCCTGCCGATCTCGGCGGCGCCGGTCACGACGCTCGGCATCCTCACCTTCATCAACTCCTGGAACGACTACTTCTGGCCGCTCCTGGTGGGCCAGACGGAGGAGTCCAAGGTGCTCACCGTCGCGCTCGGCGTGTTCCGGTCCCAGACGCCGCAGGGTGCGCCGGACTGGGCCGGCCTCATGGCCGCGTCGCTCGTGGCGGCCCTGCCCATCGTGATCCTCTTCGCCGTCTTCGGCCGCCGGGTCATCAACTCAATCGGGTTCTCGGGGATCAAGTAGCCCCGGCTTCCCGCCAGCCCTGCCCAGCCCTGCACAACCTGTGAAAGGAACGTACGACATGAACAGAAGGACGCTTGCGGGTGTCAGTGCCGCTGCCCTCGCGTCGCTCTCCCTGGCCGCGTGCTCGAGCGGCGCGGACGCCGCCGAGGCCGCCGGCCAGATCGACTACTGGCTGTGGGACGCGAACCAGCAGCCCGCGTACCAGCAGTGCGCCGACGCCTTCCACGAGGCCAACCCCGACCTCACGGTGAAGATCACGCAGCGCGGCTGGGACGACTACTGGTCCGCGCTGACCACGGCCTTCTCCTCGGACACCGGGCCGGACGTGTTCACCGACCACGTGTCCAAGTACCCGGAGTTCGTCGCCAACGGGCAGCTCATGCCGCTGGACGAGCACGTGCAGGACGTCGACCTCGACCAGTACTCCGAGGGTCTGGCCGACCTGTGGGTGGCCCAGGACGGCAAGCGGTACGGCCTGCCGAAGGACTGGGACACCGTCGCGATCTTCTACAACCAGCAGATGATCGAGGACGCCGGGCTGAGCGCGAAGGACATGCAGGAGCTCGACTGGAACCCGGACGACGGCGGCAGCTACGAGGCCGCCATCGCGCGCCTCACGGTCGACGCCGACGGCGTGCGGGGCGACGAGCCGGGCTTCGACAAGGAGAACGTCGCGGTCTACGGGCTCGGCATCCCCGGCGCGGGCTACGAGAACGGGCAGACCGAGTGGAGCATGTACGCGGCCACGACCGGCTGGACCCTCACCGACAAGAACCCGTGGGGCACGCACTACAACTACGACGACCCGCGCTTCCAGGACACCATCGCCTGGTGGTACTCCCTCATCGAGAAGGGGTACATGCCGCCGCTGGAGACCACCATCGGCGCCTCGGTGAACGACAACTTCGGCGCCGGCAAGTCCGCCATCAACATCAACGGCGACTGGATGCTCTCGACCTACTTCGGCTACGACGGCGTGGACGTCGGCCTGGCGCCGACGCCCACCGGGCCGAGCGGGCAGCGCGCCAGCATGTTCAACGGCCTGGCCGACTCCGTCTGGGCGGGCACCGACAACCCCGAAGGCGCCGCGAAGTGGGTGGCGTTCCTCGGCTCGACCGAGTGCCAGGACATCGTCGGTGCCGCGGGCGTCGTCTTCCCGGCCATCACCAGCTCGGCCGAGATCGCCACGGAGGCGTTCGCCGAGAAGGGGATCGACGTCACGCCGTTCACCACGCACGTCGAGGACGGCACGACGTTCCTGTTCCCGGTGACGGAGCACGCGTCCGACATCCACGCGATCATGACCGCCGCGATGGACGAAGTGCTGGGTGGCAAGGCCGACGTCAGCTCGCTGACCGAGGCGAACGAGCAGGTCAACGCCCTGTTCGAGTAGTACGGCTCGAACAGGAGGACCACACGCTGGACGACGAGGGGACGAGGACGGCATGGAGCTGAGCACGGGTGTCATCGCGGAACACCTGCGCCGCGGGGGCACGAGCGTGGTGCTGCGGCTGGAGGACACGGAGCTGCCGTGCCTCCTGTACTGGGGCACCGACCTGGGGGACGTGGAGACCGGACCGATCCTGGAGGCGACCGCCCGGCCGGTCGGCGACAGCGTGGTCTACGCCAACCCGGTGGTGGCTCTGCTGCCGCGGCACTCCTCCGGCTGGCTCGGCCGGCCGGGACTGGTCGGCTCACGGGCCGGCCGGTCCTGGTCGGTGTCGTTCGACGCCGTCACGCACGACGTCACCGAGGCGTGCACACCCGGGTGGCCCGACGGCGCCCCTGGCGCCGTCCGCGTACGCAGCACCGGGACCGACGCCGTGAACGGGCTCGTGGTCACCACCGAGCTGGAGCTGCACGCCTCGGGCCTGCTGCGCCTGCGCGCGGGAGTCCGCAACACCGGGCCCGACGGGTACGAGGTGGTCTCCCTGCTGCCGGCGCTGCCGGTGGGTGAGCAGGCGAACGAGCTGCTCGACATGACCGGGCGGCACAGCCGCGAGCGCACACCGCAGCGCAGGCCGTTCGACCAGGGTTCCTGGGTGCGGGAGGCGTGGGGCGGCCGGCCGGGTCATGACAGCGCCACGATGCTGTGCGCCGGCGAGTCCGGGTTCGGGTTCCGGCGCGGCCGTGTCTGGGGCGTGCACCTCGCGTGGTCGGGCAACCAGGTGCTCACGGCGGAGCGTTCGCCGTCGGGCTGGCGGCTGCTGCGCGGCGGCGAGCTCCTGCTGCCGGGCGAGCGCGTGCTCGCACACGACGAGGAGTACTGGTCGCCCTGGCTGGTCGCGTCGTGGGGCGAGGGCCTGGACGAGCTCTCGTCCCGCGTGCACCGGTTCCTGCGGGCCCGGCCGCAGCATCCGCGCTCCGCGCGTCCGGTGCTGCTCAACGTGTGGGAGGCGGTCTACTTCGACCACGACCTGCCGCACCTGCTCGACCTGGCGGAGAAGGCGGCCGCCGTCGGCGTGGAGCGCTACGTGCTCGACGACGGCTGGTTCCGTGGACGCCGCGACGACACGGCGGGCCTGGGCGACTGGTACGTGGACGACGGCGTCTGGCCGGACGGCCTGGCTCCGCTGACGGACCGGGTGCACGAGCTGGGCATGCAGTTCGGGCTGTGGTTCGAGCCCGAGATGGTCAGCCTCGACTCCGACCTCGCGCGCGAGCACCCGGAGTGGCTCTTCGGCACCGGGCGCGGTCCCGGCGTGCCCTCGCGGCAGCAGCACGTACTGGACCTGGGGCACCCCGGGGCGTTCGACCACGTGCTGGAGCGGATGTCGGAGCTGGTGGCCCGGTACGGCGTCGACTTCGTCAAGTGGGACCACAACCGGCCGCTGGTGGACGCCGGGCACCAGCCGACCGGCGTGCCGGGCGTGCACGTGCAGACGCTCGCCACCTACCGGCTCATGGACGCGCTCAAGAGCCGGTTCCCCGGCCTGGAGATCGAGTCGTGCTGCGGCGGGGGCGGGCGGATCGACCTCGGCGTGATGGAACGCTGCGACCGGGTCTGGGTCTCCGACAACATCGACGCCCACGAGCGCCAGCGCATGCAGCGCTGGACCTCGCTGCTCCTGCCGCCCGAGCTGCTCGGCACGCACGTCGGCTCCGCGCGGGACCACACCACCGGGCGGTCCCTCGACCTGGACTTCCGGGCCGGCACCGCGGTGTGGGGGCACCTCGGCGTCGAGTGGGACCTGTCCGCGGTGAGCGACACGGACCTGGACGAGCTCGCCGAGTGGGTGGCGGTGCACAAGTCGCTGCGCGACCTGCTGCACACGGGCGACGTCGTGCGCGCCGACCCCACCGACCCGGCCGTCCAGGTCGAGGGCGTGGTCGCCGCCGACCGGTCGGAGGCCGCCTACCGGGTCGCCGTGGTCGAGCACCCGCTCACGGACCCGCCGGGCCGGATCACGCTGCCCGGCCTGGACCCCGGCCGCACGTACCGGGTGGAGCTGGTCGCGCCGTCCGACGGCGCCGTGAGCCCCGCCGACGCGCCGGCCTGGGTCAAGGGCGTCGAGCTCGGCGGCCGGGTCCTCGAGGAGGTCGGCCTGGTCTGCCCCAGGCTGGCGGTCGACACGCTCGTGCTGCTGCGCGTGACGGCGGTCCGACGCTCGGCGGGCCGCTGAGCGTACGAACGTACACATCGCTCGCTAGGCTGTGTCCATGGCCCAGGACTACTTTGCCGACGACCCCCGGACGAACCGCGAACGCATGCTCGCCGGCGACCTGTACGTCGCCGACGACCCGGAGAACGCCCGGCTCGCCCAGCGTGCCCTCCGGCTCGCCGACGCGTACCACCGCGCCTCGGTGGCCGACGACGCCGGCGCCCGGTCGCTGCTGGCGGAGCTGCTCGGGACGCTGGGGGAGGACGCGTACGTCAAGCCGCCGCTGTTCGTCGACTACGGCGAGAACCTCCACATCGGCCCGCGCACGTTCGTCAACTACAACCTGACGGCCCTGGACGTCGCGACCATCACGATCGGCGCGGACTGCCAGATCGGTCCGGGGGTCCAGCTCCTGACGCCGACCCATCCGGTCGAGCCGGAGCCGCGCCGGGACAAGCTCGAGGCGGCGCTGCCGATCGTGCTGGGCGACAACGTCTGGCTCGGTGGCGGTGTCGTCGTGTGCCCCGGCGTGACGATCGGGGACAACACGGTGGTGGGGGCCGGCGCGGTGGTCACCAGGGACCTGCCGGCGAACGTCGTCGCCGTCGGGAACCCCGCCCGCGTGGTCCGCGAGCTCTGACCGCGGCGGCACCAGATGACCGTACGGCGGCACGATCCCGACCGCAGGAACCGGATCATCGACGCCTGCCTCGACCTGATCGCGGAGGTTGGGCTCTCGGGGGTCTCGCACCGCAAGGTGGCGGCAGCGGCCGACGTGCCGCTCGGGTCGATGACCTACCACTTCGCCGGGATGGACGAGCTGCTGCGGGAGGCGTTCGGCCGGTTCGCCCGGGGCGTCAGCGACGGGTTCGAGCGCCGGATGAGCCAGGCGACCGACCTGGCGAGCGCGCGGACGGCTGTGGTCGAGACCATTACGCGGGACGTGTTCGGCACGCAGCGAGACCTCGTGCTGACGCACGAGCTCTACACGCTCGCGGCCCGCGAGCCCGCGTACCGCGAGCTGACCAACGCGTGGATGTCACGGTCCCGGGCGGCGCTGGAGCGGCACTTCGACCCGGTCACGGCGCGGATGCTCGACGCGCTGATCGAGGGCCTGACCATCCACCGCGCCCTGGACACGGAGGTGCCACGCCTGGACACGGTCACGGAGGCGGTCCGCCGTATCACCACGCCCGCACCGCTGCCAGCGTGATCGGTAGAACGTCAGGTGATCGGCATTCCGAGCTGCCGATCACCTGACGTTATGCCGATCACAGGCCCCGGGTCGCGGGAACATCCGCGCGACCCGGGTGTTGTTCACCGTGTGAGCGACGAACCGCGCCGGGCGACCGTGGTGGTGATCGGCGGCGGCCAGGCCGGTCTCTCGGCGGCGTACCACCTGCGGCACCGGGGTTTCGTGAGCGCCGTCGAGCAGCCCGACGCCGAACGCACCTTCGTGGTCCTGGACGCGAACCCCGCGCCGGGCGGCGCCTGGCAGCACCGCTGGGAGTCCTTGCGGATGGCGACGGTCAACGGCATCTTCGACCTGCCGGGCCTGACCCAGCCCGCCGTCGACACGACCGAGCCCAGCCGCGCCGCCGTCCCGCGGTACTTCGCCGGCTACGAGCAGGCGTTCGGGCTCCCGATCCTGCGTCCGGTCCAGGTGGTGGCGGTGCGCCGGGCCGACGACGACCCGGACGGCGACCTCGTCGTGACGAGCGACAGGGGCTCCTGGACCACGCGGGCGGTCATCAACGCGACAGGCACCTGGACCAACCCCGTGCTGCCGCACTACCCGGGGCAGGAGACGTTCGTGGGCCGCCAGCTCCACACCCGCGACTACGTCCGGGCGGAGGACTTCGCCGGGCAGCGCGTGGCGGTGGTCGGCGGCGGCATCTCCGCGCTGCAGCTCCTGGAGGAGATCTCGCGTGTCGCGACCACCCGCTGGTACACCCGCCGCGAGCCCGTCTTCCTCGACCGCGAGTTCCAGCCCGAGACGGTGGGCCGCGAGACCATCGCCAAGGTCATGGCCGACGTCGCGGCGGGCCGGCCGACGGGGAGCGTCGTCTCGTACACGGGGCTGGCCTGGACGCCGTACGCGCTCGCGGCGAAGGCCCGCGGTGTCCTGGAGCGCCGGCCGATGTTCAAGGCGATAGAGCCCATGGGCGTTCGCGAGGCGGACAACACGTTCACCCCGGTGGACACCATCCTGTGGGCCACCGGGTTCAAGGCCGACCTGACGCACCTCGACCCGCTGCGGCTACGGAACGAGCTGGGCGGCATAGCGCTGACCGGCACCCAGGTGGCCGGCGAGCCGCGGCTGCACCTCATCGGCTTCGGCCCGTCGCAGTCGACGGTCGGGGCCAACCGCGCGGGCCGGGAGGCGGCAGCGGCCGTGGTGCGACTGCTCGGGGATCAGGTACCGGCCAGGCCCGCGACCAGGTTGATCAGCAGCGCCACGACCACCGTGCCGAACAGGTAGGCCAGCAGGGCGTGGACCTGCGCGACCCGGCGCATCGCGGAGGAGGCGAGGTCCGTGTCCGAGACGGCGAAGCTCATGCCAACCGTGATCGCCAGGTAGGTGAAGTCGGTGTACCGGGGCGGCTCCGACTGGTGGAAGTCGATCCCGCCGGCCGGGGCGGTGTAGTAGGCGCGGGCGTAGTGGAGCGCGAACACCGTGTGCACGCAGGCCCATGACACCACCACCGAGGCGAGCACCGTGGCCATCGTGATGTCGCCGCTGCCCAGCACGCCACCCACGAGCGTCACCGCGACACCGGCCAGGCTGGTCACCGCCGCGAGCAGCACTATCAGGTGCGCGACACCGCGCGTGGGCTCCTCGCGCACCGCGTGCTCGCTGGTCGCCTCCGGGTCCATCGGCACGATCACCAGAGCGGTCCAGGTCACGAACACCAGCCCGGCTCCGGCCCACCCACCCAGCAGCGCGGCCGCGACGGAGTCCGGGGCGAGCAGCCAGCCCAGGAGCGCGGCGACCAGCACCGCCGTAGCGAGCCGTACCCAGTTCGGGCCGTCCAGCGCCCGGCTCACCCACCGCATCCGCGTCATGCGCACAGTCAACCAGCGGGTGGCCACGGGCGCCGCGAACTCGGGCGAGTGCGCCGATCCCGGACGACAATGTTTCGGGTGACCGATACAGACACCTGGTCGCCGACCACGTACGCGCGCAGCGGCGACGTCGAGCTCGCCTACGACCGCTTCGGCAAGCGCGGAGGCACCCCGCTCCTGCTGGTGATGGGCCTCGCGATCTCCCGCTTCTGGTGGCCGGACGGCTTCTGCCAGGCCCTCGCGGACGAGGGGTTCGACGTCGTCCGTTACGACCAGCGCGACACCGGCGCGTCCACCAGGTTCAGCGAGACCGTGCGGCACGGGCACTGGCGCATGCTGCGCAGGCCTGGGGCAGGCGCCTACACGGCCGAGGACATGGCGGACGACGCCGTCGCGGTGCTCGACGCCGTCGGCTGGGACCGCGCGGTGGTGTTCGGGCACTCGCTGGGCGGCGTCGTCGCGCAACGGGTCGCGCTGCGCCATCCCGACCGGGTGCTCGCCCTGGTCTCGTGCGACGCCACGCCGAGCGACGCGGTCGGGTACCGCGCCCTGCGCCACCTCCGGTTCGGGCTGGTCGCCCGCAACGTGACGAAGCGCCATCCCCCGGGCCACGCGGGCGACATCGCCGCGTCGCTCGCCATCGCCAAGGGGATGGCGTCGCGGGCGAACCCGTGCGACGAGGCCGCTGCCCTGGACCGGATAGAGCGCGGGCTGGCGACCGGACCGCGAGACATGGCCGGGATCGGCCGCCAGCTCCACGCGCGTTGGCGGGGCGCACGGCTGCGCGAGGTCCAGGCACCCACCCTCGTGCTGCAGGGCAGGGACGACCCGCTCATCCGGATGTCGGCGGCCCGCGCCGTCGCACGCGAGATCCGCGGCGCGAAGCTCGTGGCCCTCGACGGCGTAGGCCACGACCTGCCGCCGGTCGCCTGGCCGACGATCGCGCAAAAGACCCGGCAACTCGTCGCGACGTCGGTAAGGTCGCACCGTGACCAGCCTGTCAGAGATCCAGGACCGTGAGCGTTCGGCACTCGTCGACGACCTGCGCACGTTGACGCCCGAGCAGTGGCGCTCGCCGACCCTGTGCGACGCATGGGACGTCGAGGACGTCGTCGCGCACCTCGGCGCCGCGTCGATGCTCTCGACCTGGGGATGGATCCGCAGCATCGTCGGTGCGCGGTTCGACGCCGACGTGCACAACCGGCGGCGCCTGGAGGAGTTCCGCGGCGCCACACCGGTGGCGACGCTCGAGCGCTTCGCGGAGACCGGGCCGATCGGCCTGCCCAGCAAGGAGAGCCCGGCGGGGCTGGGCGAGCTCGTCGTCCACGCCGAGGACATCCGCCGGCCGCTGGGCCTCAGGCACGAGCCGGACGCCGAAGGGCTCCTCGCCGTCGCCCGGTTCTTCGCCGTCAAGGACTTCGCGGTCAACAGCCGGTCGGTGGTCAAGGGGCTACGCCTCATCGCGACCGACGCCGACTTCCGGTCGGGTTCCGGTCCTGAGGTCGGCGGGCCGCTGCTCTCCCTCGTCATGGCGATGGCGGGCCGGCCGGCCGTGCTCGACGACCTCAGCGGCGACGGCGTGCCCGAGCTGTCCCGGAGAACGGTCGGCGTCCGGTGATCACTCCGGAGGCGCTGCTGGACGGATGGCGGGGGCGCCGGTTCCTGCTGGAGCTCGCGCTGGCTGCCGACGCGTCGCTCACGTCGGCGGTGATGTCGGCGGCCTTCGACCTGGACCCCGGCCAGGTGCGGCTCGTGTCGTTCTCCGGCTCCGGCGCGCGCGAGACGCCGCCCGCTGCGACCGCCGAGTCCGTGGCGTCCCTGCTGGAGACGGCCCGTCTCGCCGACGTCGGCCAGGTCGCCGCACTGCGCGCCTTCGCCGACGCGGTGGCCAACGCCCGCTACTGGCAGGAGCCCGACGGCAGCGACGTCCTCGCCGCCACGCCCGTCGTGCGTGCCGCCCTGGGCCGCGTCGCCCGGCACGTCGCCGGTTCCGCGACCGGCATCGACTGGTGGAGCGCGCCCCTCGACCGCGCCGACCAGCACGCCGTCACCTGGGACGGCGGCTACGGGGAGCAGGCGCCGCGCGCGGCGGACCGGCTGGCCCGCTGGCGCGCCGACGTCGCGGTCCAGGAGGCTCGGGCCCGGGCGGACCGGCTCGCCGACCCGGAGGCGTCCTGGAGCGGCGAGTGGTGGTCGACCCCGCCGTCGGACCTCGTCCGGACGACCAGGAGCCTCGGCGATACCGGGCCCGTCGGCGTCTGGCTCGTCGAGGACGACATGGGCTGGGAACGCGCCGTCACGCACCGCGTAGCCACGCCGGCCGGCGCCCGCGTCTACGAGATCGACGGCCCCGACGCGTGGGCCGCGCTGTGCCGGACGTACCCGCTGGAGGTGACCGAGCAGAAGCGGCACGACTGGTACCGCACCACCGGGCGCCACGGACGCTGGCTGTTGCCCGACTGGGCAGCGGTCGCCGCCGACCACGACGCCGTCCACCTCACCGCCGCCGCGTACCTCACCGCGGCCGGGACCGCCGTCCCGGTCGACGGCGACACCGCGAGCGTGATCGCCGGGTGGAACCCCGACGAGACCTACTGGCTCTCCGACGACGCCCGGCCAGGTCCGGACGGCGCGGTGTGGGTGCGCGACGACGTGGACTGGGTGCCGGGGCCGCGCACCGGTTGACGGCAGGCCTGCCGTTCCAGGTGGACCGCGCGTCGGGGCAAGGTGCACTCGTTCGGGAGGTGCCGGATGGGCTGAAGAACGTTCATCTCAGCCCTGTACATGCCGCCTGACCTGAACTGTACGGCTGGGCCGAACTAGGCGGGGCTGAGGTGAACGTTCTTCAGCAGGTCCGGCACCCTCTCATCGAGTGCACCTCACCTGGGCGATCGAAGTGGGACTCCCGTACGGCCAGCGGGCAAATATCGAGGTCAAGCCCTGCCGAGCAGGTGGCGCAGCGCCGGTTCGAGGGTCGGGTGCCGGAACCGGTGGCCGCGCCCGAGCAGGGCCGCCGGGTACAGCCGCTGGCTGGCCTCGGCGAGCTCGGTCGCGCCCTGGGCACCGAGCAGCAGCCGCGGACCGAAGCCGGGCACCGGCAGGAGCGCCGGCCGGCGCAGCACCCTGGCCAGGGTCTTCGCGTAGGCGGCGTTGCGCACCGGCTCGGGGGCGACGGCGTTGACCGGGCCGGACAGCCCCGCGTCGTAGAGCGCCCGGTGGTAGACGTCCACCAGGTCGTCGATACCGATCCAGGACTGCCACATCCGGCCGTCACCGAGCCTGCCGCCCAGCCCGGCCGCGAACAGCGGGTAGAACAGGCGCAGCGTCCCGCCGCGCGGAGACTGCACCAGGCCGGTGCGCACGTTGACCACCCGCAGCCCCGCCTCGGCGGCGCCGGCGGTCGCCTGCTCCCAGTCGGCGACCAGGTCCGCGAGGAAGCCGTCGCCGCGCGCGGCGGACTCGTCCAGCATCTCGTCCCCGCGGTCCGGGCCGTCGTACCCGATCGCCGAGGCCGAGACGAACACCTTCGGTCCGTCCGGGGTGCGTCCGGCCAGCTCGGCGAGCGCCCTCGTGGGCCCGATCCGGGAGTCGCGGACGGCGGCGCGGTGCTCCGGCGTGAACCGGCCGGCGATCGAGGCACCCGCGAGGTGGATCACCGCGTCCACGCCGCCGAGCAGGTCGGCCGCCGGGGCCGCCGGGTCCCAGCGGCGTTCGTCGGGGCCGTGCGGCCGGCCGCGGACCAGCCGGATCACGCGGTGACCGGCGGTCGTCAGGAACGGCACCAGGGCGCTGCCGACGAACCCGCTGCTGCCGGTCATCGCGACGACCATCGGCCGGTCGCCGCCGTTGCGCGCGGTGGCCTGGGCCGCCAGGTCCATCCGGAGCTGCCGGTGCCGGTAGGCGAACATGGCGCGCAGCAGGCCGGGCGGCACGTTGGTGTGGACGGTGTCGGTGATGCGGGTGCGCATGCCCTCGTCACGGAGCTCGTGCACGTGGCGCCACCGCACGCCCCAGCGCAGGGGCGCGGAGACCAGCTCGTCGGCGAACCGTTCCGGTGGTTCGTAGCCCGAGTGCCTGGCCACCCAGCGCAGCCCGAGGGGGAGGCCGAGCACCGCCTCGCCGTCAGCAAGGGACGTCGCCTCCCGGACCACCCGCAGCGGTACCCACGGCGGCGTGAGCCGCATGACGGCGCCGGGCCGTTCGTGCCAGGCGAAGACCTCGGTGCGCGGGTAGGCGACCACGCTCGACCAGGTCAGGGGCTTGACCAGCGTCATGGCAGTCCTCCGTTCCGTAGGACGTACAGGATGAGGATCATGGTCACGGCGGTGCCCACCGCGTAGTTGACCCAGAGGAAGTGCCGCCATCCGCCGTTCGCCCGGGCGGAGTCCTCGTCGCGCAGCCGCGCGTAGGGCAGCGCCAGGGCGAGGTACGGGAGTGCGAGGAGGCCGGCGAGCGCGCCGGGCCATCCGGTCGTGGCGACCAGGAGGCCGGCGGCGGTCCAGGCGGCCAGGGCGAGGCGCACCGTGCGGGCGGCGCCGAGGGCGGTGGCGATCGAGGAGATGCGCCCCTCGCGGTCGGGCACGATGTCCTGGACCGCGCCGAAGGCGTGGCTCGCCATGCCCCACAGGAGAAAGGCGCCGAGCACCGCGTAGGTCCCGGGCGTGGGGGAGGCCTGGGCCAGTGCGAGCCCGTAGACCGCCGGGCTGACGAAGTGGACGCTGGAGGTCAGCGAGTCGAGCACCGGCACCTCCTTGAAGCGGAAGGGCGGCGCGGAGTAGGCGACGAGCGCGAACAGGCTGACCGCGAGCGCCGCCCACGACAGCGGCGGGCCGAGCAGGGCGAGCGCCACGACGAACGGGGCGCAGGTGACGACGGACGCGACCAGGACGGTGCGGTGGCGTGCGGGCGGGAGCAGGGCGCCCTCCACGCCGCCCTTGCGGGGGTTGGCCAGGTCGGACGCGTGGTCGAACACGTCGTTGACGCCGTAGAGCGCGAGGTTGTACGGCACGAGGAAGAACAGTGTCCCGATGACGAGTGACGCGTCGATGTCTCCCGTGGTCAGCAGGTAGGCCGCCGCGAACGGGTAGGCGGTGTTGATCCAGCTCAGCGGCCGGGAGGCGCGTGCGAGGTCAGCGATCATCGTGGCCTCCGTACCTGCCGCCGAACAGGGACCACAGCGCGGGCAGCAGGATGATGGCGGCCAGGGGGTAGGAGAAGTCCTCGACGGGTGCGAGGCCGATCCGGGCCCCGGAGATGTGTGCGTCGGCGTAGGTGAACAGCCCGCTCGCGATCATGAGGTTGTCGAACACGGCGGTCAGGAGCAGGAGGGCGCAGGCGGCGAGGGCGAGGGCGCGCCAGCCGGCGGCGGGCCTGCCGGACCGTCGTGCGCTGTGCCGCGCGACGAGGGCGACGACCGTGGCGAGTGCGAGGAAGCCGAGCGCGAGCAGGAGGTAGGTCATCGCGGGCTCTCCGTGCGGTCCAGGACGCGTTGTGCGCCGAGGACGAGCACCATCGTGAGCTCGCACAGGAAGAGCAGGAACACCAGCTCCTCCAGCGGCAGCTCGGGGGCGAGCATGAGCCCGGTCATGTACCGGCCGGTGCCGTGGAAGAACACGCCGAGGCCGATTCCGGCGAGGTCCCACGCGAGGAAGAACGCGGTGCCGACCACGAGGACGGCGGCGGCCCGCCCCGGGGACCGCCAGCAGAAGAGCCGGTGGCGGGCGTCGAGGAGCAGCACCCCGGCCGCCGAGAACAGCAGCACGGCGAGGTAGGCGAAGCTCATCGGTCCTCCCGCAGCGGGCCGGCGCTCGTGTCGCCGCGGAGCCGTTTGAGCACCAGCTCCGCGCTGATGAGGCACATGGGCAGGCCGATCCCCGGGATGGTGGTCGCGCCGGCGTACAGGAGGCCGTCGACGCGGGACGACACGTTCTTGCCGCGGAGCATGGCGCTCTGCCGCAGGGTGTGGCCGGGGCCGAGGGCGCCGCCGCGCCAGGCGCCGAAGTCGCGTTCGAAGTCGGCGGGCCCGATGGTGCGCCGGACCACCACACGTTCGGCGAGGTCGGGCGTGCCGGTCCACCGCGCGATCTGGGCGATCGCCTGGTCGGCCACGCGTTCGACGCCCGGGTCCCCTGCGCCGTCGATGCCGCCGGCGCCCATCGTGGTGTCCGCGGGCACCGGGACCAGGACGAACAGGTTCTCGTGCCCGGGCGGGGCGACGTCGTCGGTGGCGCTCGGGCGGCAGACGTAGAGCGACGTCGGCGACGGGACGGACCGGTGGGCACCGAAGATCGCCTCGAACCCCTGCTGCCAGTCCTCGGCGAACAGCAGCGAGTGGTGGGCGAGCGCCGGGAGCTCGCCGCGTACCCCGAGGAGCGCCAGCACGGCGCCCGGCCCGGGGTCGCGGCGTCGCCACCAGCGGTCGCTGTGGCTGCGGTGCGCCGGGCCGAGCAGCTCGTGCTCCGTGACGCGCAGGTCGGCGGTCGACACCACGACGTCGGCCTCCAGGTGGTAGGTGCGGCCGGTGTCGTCGTCGACGTCGACGCCGCTGACGGCGCCGTCCGCCACGGTGATCCGTGCCACGCGCTGACCGGTGAGCAGCTTGGCGCCCGCGCGCTGGGCGACCCGGGCGACGGCGTCGATCACCGCGCCGAACCCGCCGCGCGGGTACAGCACGCCCTGGGTCACGTCGAGGTGGCTCATGAGGTGGTACATGCTGGGTGCGGCGCTCGGTGACGTGCCGAGGAACACCGCCGGATAGCCGAGGATGCGGCGTACGCGGTCGTCGGTCGTGTGGCGCGCGATGAAGTGGTCCAGCGGTTCGCCGAGCAGGCGCGCCAGCCGTGGCGCCCGGCGCACGAGGTCCCGGTCCAGCAGCGGCCCGAGCGAGGCGAACGTCGCGTACAGGAACCGTTCGGTGGCGGTCCGGTAGGTCTCGGCCGCCGAGTCCAGGTAGGCGCCCAGCTTCGGGGCGGACGGCGGGTCGAGCGCCAGCAGCGCCGCGCGGGCGCCGTCGGCGGGCAGGTCGAACGGCTCGGGGTCGCCCTCGAAGAAGACCCGGTAGGACGGGTCGAGCCGGACCAGGTCGAGCTCCTCGCGGGCGCTGGTGCCGAGCAGCCGGAAGAAGTGGTCGAAGACCTCCGGCATCAGGTACCAGGAGGGTCCGGTGTCGAACCGGAACCCGTCGCGCTGCCACCGTCCCGCCCGGCCGCCGAGCTCCGACCGTGCCTCCAGCAGCGTGACGTCGGCCCCGTCCCGGGCGAGCAAGGCCGCGGTCGCCAGCCCCGAGACACCGCCGCCCACGACGACGACCCGCCGGTCCCTCATGCCCGCCCTCCCGCGTGCGAGGTGGCGAGGACGGTAGCGGCGATGCGCAGCTTGACGGCCGCGGGCACGGACACCCGGTGCCCGCGCAGCCTGGCGGCGGGGACGTCCCGCAGCCGGTCGTTGAGCTCGGCGAAGAGGCCGGCGGCGAGCGCCGTGGCCCGGCGCGGCCCGGCGGGCAGCAGCGGGAGGACGGCGCGCGCTGCGGCCAGGTCGGCGTCGATGTCCTTGACGATCACCGCCTTGTGCTCGTCGTCCAGGTGGTCCGGGCCGGTGCCGGGAAAGTAGGAGCGGCCCAGGCGGTCCTCGTCGTCGCCCAGGTCCCGCAGGAAGTTGATCTTCTGGAACGCCGCGCCGAGCCGGCGCGCGCCCTCCTCGAGCTTGCCGCGCGTCGCGGGCAGGACGGGGTAGCCGTGCAGGAAGGCGCACAGGCACATGAGCCCGACGACCTCGGCGGAGCCGTGCACATAGGTGCGGAACTCGCCGACGCTGAGCGCCGCCGTCGGGTCGAGGTCGCGGCGCATGGAGGCGAAGAAGGGGCGCACGAGCGACTCGTCGATCCCCACGGTCCGTGCCGTGTTGGCGAAGGCGTGGACCACCATGTTCGCGCTGAACCCGCACCGCATCGCCGTGTACGTCTCGGTCTCCAGCCCGTCGAGGGTGCTGCGGCACTCGGCGGGGGCGAGGCCCGCCTCGTGCGCCGGGCCGTCCACTATCTCGTCGGCCACCCGGACCAGGGCGTAGATGTCCTCGATCATCGCGCGGGTCGCGGGCGGCAGCAGCCGGGTGGCCAGGCTGAACGACGTCGAGTAGGCGCCGAGCACGCTGGCCGCCGCGGTGTGGGCGGTGTCCGAGTAGAGCGCGAGGGATGACGACGGGTTCATGCCGCACGCCCCGCGAGCTGGTCGGCGAGGCCGGTGAGGTGCTGCTGGAGGCCGGCCGGCAGCGCCGTCCGGCCGATGGCGGTGACGACCTCTTGCCGCCTGGCGTCGATGAGCTCCGACATCCCCGCGTGGGCGCCGCTGGTGACGAGCGCGTCGCGCAGCAGGTCCGCGCCGGGCTCGTCCAGGTCCGGGTCGCCCCACAGGTACCGCACCGCGGTCCAGGCGGGGTGCTCCTCGGCGAGCGCGACGAGCAGGGTCCGCTTGCGTTCGCGCAGGTCGCTGGTGGTGCTCTTGCCCGTGCGGTGGGCGTCCCCGAAGACGCCGAGCATGTCGTCGCGGAGCTGGTAGAGCACGCCGAGCGCCGTCCCGACCCGCTCGAGCTCGGCCTTGGTGCGTTCGTCCGCCCCGGCCAGCGCGGCCCCCGCGCGCAGTGGTGCGGCGAACGAGTAGCCGCCGGTCTTGTTCTCCATCATCCGCAGCAGCTGCTCGGGGGAGCCGGAGGCGGTGCCCAGGCCGAACGCGACGTCGTCGTGCTCACCCGCCGCGGCGCGGAACAGGCACTCCTCGACGAGGTCGGTCAGCTCCTCGCGTGCGGGCCCACGGACCCGTGCGACCAGCGCGTACGTGGCGCTGAGCAGCAGGTCCCCACCGAGGATTCCCGACGCCTGCCCCCAGGCCGCCGCGGACCGCCTCGGCAGTCCGCTGGTCAGCGCGTCGTCGGCGAACTCGGCGGTGACGGTGGGTCGGCCGCGCCGCCTGAGGTCGCCGTCGATCACGTCGTCGTGCAGCAGCAGGGCCGTGTGCAGCAGCTCGAACGCGGCGGCGGCGACCGTCGCGTCCTCCGGGTGCGCGCCGCCGAGCGCCCGGTGCGTGTCGAGCAGCAGCCGGGGCCGCAGACGCTTGCCGCCCTCGCTGGAGCGCGCCAGCCGCCGCCACAGCAGCGCGTAGTGCTCCGCGAGCGGGGTGGCGCGCCGGATCCGGTCCTCGAAGAACTCGGCCAGGACGGTGTCAACCGCCGCACGGGGGAGGGTCTCGGTCATCGCGGCGCTCCTTCGGCGAGGGCCGTCCCGGCGTCCGACGGCGCGTAGAGCTCCATGTCCCGGGCCTGCCCCACGAACCACGGGGAGAATGCCCAGGGCGTCGCCCGGAGGGCGCTGCCCAGCGGGCCGGGGTCCACCCAGCGCAGGTCCATCACCTCGTCCGGGTTCGGCTCAGGCACCCCGTCGGCGACCGCGACGTAGACGGGGCACACCTCGTTCTCCACGACTCCCGAGGCGTCGGTCGCCCGGTAGCGGAAGTCGGGCAGCACGGGCCGGAGCTCGCGCACGGCCAGCCCGAGCTCGTCTTGCGCGCGGCGGACCACGGCGTCCTCCATCGGCTCGTCCGGCTGCGGATGCCCGCAGACGGAGTTGGTCCACACCCCTGGCCAGGCGCGCTTGCCGAGGGAACGCCGGGTGACCAGCACCTGGCCCTCGGCGTTCAGCACATGGCAGGAGAACGCCAGGTGCAGCGGGGTGTCCGCGGTGTGCACGAGGTGCTTGAGCTGGGTCCCGACCGGCACGCGGTCCTCGTCCAGCAGGACGACTCTCTCTGGCGACACGTGCCCTCCTCGGTGATTTAACTAGCCAGGCTACATTCAAGCACAGGAAGCAATAATTCTGGGGGTCGGATCAGTCCTTCCCGGCCTGCGCTTCCGCATCGAGAAACTCCTGCGGCGGGTCGAACTGGGCCAGGACGAGTTCGGAGCCGAACGGGTCCCGGATGGTCGCCGACCTCGACCACTCGGTCTCCTCGGTCTCCAGCACCGTCGCACCCGACCGTTCCGCCTCCGCGGTGGACCCGTCCCGGTCGGCGACGGCGAACGCGACGGACCACCGCGCGGGCCCGTCGGTAGGCACCACCCCGGCGACGGCGTCGGCGAAGCCGGGCGGCACGTGTTCCTGTCGCTCGTGGATGCCGGGGTCGACGGTGCGGGCCAGGTGGTCGCCGTACCCGGGCACACGCGCCATGCCGACGGCGAGGTCGTCGCTCCGTACCCACCTGAGCAGCGGACCGTAGAACTGGAGCGCGCGGTCGACGTCCGGGGTGAGCAGGTTGCTGAAGTTCCACGTGCCCGGCGCGTTGACCACCTGGGCGCCGAGCCGGGTGCCCGCCTGCCACAGCCGGCTGGGCGCTCCCTGCGCGTCGATGATCCGGGCCATCCACCCCGCGGGCTGGCCCGGCGGCCCCACGGCCTCCGGCGCGGAGCTCACGCCGCCGCCCAGCCCGGCGACCGCTGCGGCGGTGACGGCGACGTCGTCCACGGCGAGGTACGTGTTCCAGGCGGGGTCGTCGTCGAAGTCCTTGTCCGGTGTGCCGACCGCGGCGATGGCCGTCGCATCTGTGCCGTCCCGGGACGCGACGACGTAGCGCCCCGGGGCCCCGGGCGGCAGCTTCTCCTCGAAACGCCAGCCGAACAGGTGACCGTAGAAGGCGAGCGCCGCGTCGACGTCCGCCACCTCCAGGTCGATCCAGCAGGGCACCCCGTGCGGATAGGTGCGGGCGGTGTGCGCGTCGGCCATGACGTCCTCCAGATCGGTTGCCTGTACCGATGCTGCCTCGGACCACCGACACTCGCCCCGGGGAATGCGTCAGTTGTCCACAGGGGACGCGAGCGCCGCCTCCAGCCGGTCGACGAAGGCAGCCTGTGCGCTGACCGCGAGACGTCGTGCGTCGTCGGGTGAGAGCCAGGCGACGCGGTCGATCTCCGGCACCTCGACGCGCCGCCCGGACCGCGGTGGCCACTCGATCTCCACGGTGTTGCTCGCGATCCGCGCCAGGTCGGGCCCGTCCGCAGGCCACTCGCGCGCCCAGGCGAGGACCTTCTTGCCCGAGCGCTGCCGGACCTCCCCGAGCTCGATGTCGGGGGCCGACGGCGGCGGCAGGGCCATCCCCAGCTCCTCGCTCGCCTCGCGCAGCGCAGCGGCGTGCGGTTCCTCGCCGGGATCGAGCTCGCCCTTGAGCAGGGTCCAGGCGCCCGCGTCCTTGCGCGCCCAGAACGGTCCGCCCATGTGCCCGAGCAGCACCTCGAGCCCGCCGCCGGGCAGTCGTCGGTAGGGCAGGAGGCCCGCACTCGTCGTCGGCATGGGTCCAGTCTTGCCGACATGGGCCGACAGGCGCGGGACACAGCGGCCCTGGATCCCAGGGGAGAAGGGGATCCAGGGCCGCTGTGCCCGACCGCTATCGCACGTGGCCCGCGATCGGCAGGGGCAGCGCCGCCGCACCCTCGGAGACGATGCGCGCCATCTGGTCGGCACCGTGCTCCTGGAAGTGCGTGTTGTCGGCGACCCCGTCGGGGAAGGCGGGGTACTGGCCGGGGCTCGTGTGCAGGAACACGCCTTTTGCGGCCTCTGGGCCGATCGAGTTGAGGTACGCCCGCGAGCGCGCCGACAGGTCGATCATCGCGACGCCGGTCTCGCTGACCAGTTCGTGCACCTTGGCGACGTAGTCCGGGAACGAGACGCGGAACTGGCCGTTCGCGTCGTAGTCGCGACGCGAGACCGGGGTGAGCAGGACCGGTGTGGCACCGCGTGCGGTCGCGCCGGCCATGTAGTTGTCGCGCAGGTACCGCTTGTAGTCGGTGGGCGACGTGTACCGCTCGGGGTTGCCGGAGCTGGCGTCGTTGTGGCCGAACTGGACGAACAGGTAGTCGCCCGGCTGGATGACGCCAAGGATCGTGTCCAGGCGCCCTTGCTCGATGAACGAGCGCGACGAGCGGCCGCCGATGGCGTGGTTGGCCACGGTCGTGCTCGTGTCGAAGTAGCTCGCGAGCTTCTGGCCCCAGCCCATCTGCGGCCGGAGCGAGGTGCTGTAGGTCTGGGCCGTCGAGTCCGAGGCGATGTAGATCGTCGGCGTCCCGTCCCCCGTCGCGGTCACGGGGAGCGGCCGCCACTGCTGGTTGGTGCCGCCGTTGTTGTCGTACTGCGAGATGCGGGTTCCCGGGGTGGTGGACCGTTCCCACAGGTCGAGGGCCTTGCCGGAGTTGCGGTTGACGAAGCGCAGGTAGGTGCCGTCGTCGAGGATCTGCCAGTGCTGGTTCATGGTGCCGCTGTCGCTCCACTGGACGATGTCGGCGCCGTTCGCGGTGCTCTTGGCGTAGACGTCGAGCAGCAGGTTCGAGTGGCGGGCCTGGATCTTGTAGTAGCCGCTTCCGGCGTCGACGAAGCGGAACTGCTGGTTGGTCGCGTTCGTGCGGGTTCCCTGCACGAGCCGCGCGCCGTTCGCCGTCGACGCGCCCTCGATCTGGAGGACCAGGCCGGAGTGGCGCGACTGCAGGACGTACCAGGCGCCCGGGGTGAACGCGGCATACGCCGGGGCGGCGGTGAGAAGGCCGCCGGCGGCCGCGGCGGCTCCGGCCGCGAGACCGAACAGCGACCGGCGGGTGAGGCCGGCCGTGAGCGGGCCGGAGGGTTCAGGATTGCGCATCTGTGCTCCAGGTGAGTGGGTGGTGGGCCTCGGCGTCGTCGCGGAGGCCCACCAGGAGGAATCGCGCTCGGGTCAGATGTACTGGTCGATGATCGGGATCAGCCGGTTCGCGATCTTCCGGTGCCCGGCATCGGTCGGGTGGACGTTGTCGCTGGTGTCGGTCGCCGGGTCGACCCAACCGGTCGTGTCGACGAAGTGGACCCGGGTGTCCCCGGCGTTGACGCGCGTCTGGACCGCGTTCCGCGTCTCGGTCACGTACCGGCCCCTGAAGACGCCCATCGCGAAGATGTGGGCGTTCGGGTACGCCTGCCGGACGCGCTCCAGCAGCACCACGTAGTTCTGGTTGAACTCGACGGTGGAGACGCTGTGCCCGCCGTCGTTGGTGCCGAGATTGATGACGACGGCGGTGGCCTGGTACGTCGAGAAGTTCCAGTCGTCGCTGGTCGCCCCGATGTGTGAGCGGCGGAACCCGTTCACCATGCCGTAACAGCCGTCGGCGGCGGCGACCAGGCAGACGCCGCCGTTGGCGACCTGGCTGTGGCCGGCATTGAGGTCCTCGCCGACCAGATAGGGATACGCGGTGAAGGGCCGGTTCCCGTTGGGCTGGCCGACGGTGATCGAGTCGCCGACGAACTCGATGAAGTTCGCCGGGCGCGCGATCGACGTCGTCACGCCATCCGAGGCGAGGGCGAAGCCGCCGAACGTCGGGTCACCCGTGTACGACCCGGCGCGCTCGCGGAAGCCGATCCGGACGGTGTGCGTGCCGCCGCTGAGACCCGTCGCGATGGTCAGGTTGCCCGTCGCGTTGCGGTGCCACTGCTCGGGCGCGCCGTCGACCGAGTAGTACACGTCGATGGTGTTGCGCAGTCGGACGCCGATCGAGGAGCCGGTGAAGGCCGCCTCGACGTAGCCGCCGGCCCAGCCCATGGTGCGCCAGGCGCCGTCGGTCCTCCAGCGGCCGAAGTACTGGAGGTTCGAGTCGGTGACCGAGCCGTTGCCCGCCTGAGCGGCGCCGATCGGGTTCAGCCGCCAGCGCTGCACGGCCGACCCGCTCCGCGTGTACTGGGAGACGCGGCTACCGGAGGTGGTGGCGCCCTCCCAGTTGTCGAGGGCCTTGCCGGAGTTGCGGTTGACGATCTCGTAGGAGCCGTCGGACTGCTCGAGGACCTGCCACTGCTGGTTGGTGCCGCCGTTGCTCGGCCACTGGACGATGTCGGCGCCGTTCGCGGTGCTCTTCGCGCTGACGTCGAGCACCTGGCCGCTGTGCCGGGCCTCGACGCGGTAGTACCCGCTCCCGACGTCGATGAACCGGAACTGCTGGCTGGTCGCGTCGGTGCGGGTCTGCAGCTGTGCCAAGGCCCCGTTCGCCGTCGAGCTGCCCGCGATGCCGACGGCGAGCCCGGAGTACTGGTTGGAGATCGTGTACCAGTTGCCTGGGATGACGGCCGCGGTGGCCGTGGGCGCTAGTCCGGGCAGGACCGTCACGACGAGGATCGCGCCGAGGGTGGCGGCGATCCATCGCAGAGGGCTCCTGCGCCGGTAGGAACGCCGGTGGGAAGAGGTGGGCAAGGCGTGCTCCTTCGGTTGGGACGGCTCGCCGGATCGGAGCGGCGTCGCCCCCCGGCCTCGGGCCTTGCAGAAACTGGTCGCCTCGTTGCTGACCACGGGAGATCGGATCAACCTGAATCGATACAATGTCCGATTTAAGATAGCGCGCGCACCGGTCAGGTCAAGGGGCTGGGTGAAACTAATCGTTTTGCATGCTGATATTGGTGCGGCGCAGGGGCTGCGGGGGTCGGTACGGTCCAGGCATGGCTTCGCCTCTGCTCCTGGTTCCGTCCGACCCCCTCGCCCCGCGGGTGCCCGACGAGCACTTCATGCGCGAAGCCGAAGCCGCACGTCAGGCGGGCATGGAGGTCGCGGTGGTGGACCACGACGCGGTCCTCACCGGAGACGTCCGGGCGGCGGTACGCCGTACTCCGGCGTCCGACGGCGAACAGGCCGCCTGGTACCGGGGTTGGATGATGCCCTTCGCCGCATACTCACGGCTCGACACCGAACTAGGTGCCCGCGGAGTCCGGTTGATCACGGGCTCCACCGCGTACCGGTCCGCGCACGAGCTGCCCGGCTGGTACGGCACATTCGCGGACCTGTCTCCCGCGAGTGTCTGGTCGCCCTGGGAGGCAGGCCGGATGCCGACGAGGGAGGACGTCGGAGCGCTGACCGGAACTCTGGGCGGCGGTTTGGGCGTCGTGAAGGACTACGTGAAGTCCCGTAAGCACGAATGGCAGGAGGCATGCTTCGTGCCTGACCTTGCCGACGTGGCGGCCACCACCCGCGTGATCCGACGAATGGTCGAGCTGCAGGGAGATGACCTGGCCGGCGGGATCGTCGCGCGTGCCTTCGAGCAGTTCACGCAAGACGCCGACGGGCACACGCTGGAAGCGCGGATCTGGTGGGTCAGGGGATCGGCGGTGCTGATCGCTCCGCACCCTGACGCGCCCGCCGGCACCACTGTCGATGTTCCGACGGCGGTGTGCGATGCCGTCGGCGCGAGCGTACGTGCGCTAGGCGCCCCGTTCGTCACCACAGACCTCGCGCTGCGGTCCGACGGGGTGTGGCGTGTGATCGAGGTCGGTGACGGACAGGTGAGCGACCTCCCCGCCGCCGAGGACCCGGGCCGGCTCATGCGGGCGCTCGCCGCGGGTCGCTGACCGCGCGGGGGTCTCCGAAGCAGGTCAGGGCTGTCGTTCCAGGAGCGCCTGGGTTGCGCTGTCGATGTTCCCGACAAGCTTGTACACGCCGTCCAGCAGAGCGACGAGACCGACCAGGAAAGCGGTGACGCCGATGATGGCGACCACCGGCGCGGCGGCACCGATCGAGAAGAGTCCGGCTCCCAGGATCAGTCCTCCCAGGCCTGCGGTGATCGGACCGGCGGACTTGTTGGCCGTCGTCCGCTTCTGCACGCTCTCCGTCGCTTCAGTCATGCCTGACATCGTCGTTGGCTCCGTATGCCCTGACCAGGAGTCCCGGGGGTGAAACGTGAGTTACGGCGCAAACACCGAGGCCCCTGCCGTTGACTCGAACCGACGGCCATCTGGGATGAGTTCGCCGTGAGCCGAGCACGCCTAGGCTTTCCGGCATGGTCGAGAACATCGCTGAACGGATCGATGTGCGGGTCGCACGGGATGCCGAGCTGGAGCAGACCGTACGGCTACGTTGGTTGTGGACCGCTGAGCGGGAAGGCGTCGACGTGGCAGGTGATGAGGCCGACTACGTCCCCCAGGCCGCCGACTGGGCCCGAGCGCATCGTGACACCCACGTGCCGCACGTAGCGGTCCTCGGCGAGCAGGTGATCGGGATGGCGTGGCTGGCCGTCACGCCGCGTGTGCCCAAGGTCGGGGCGATCCAGCGGGTGTCCGGCGACCTGCAGTCCTGCTACGTCCTGCCTGAGCACCGTGACTGCGGGGTCGGCGGGCGGTTGGTCAGGGCGGCCATGGCGACCGCTGCCCTGCACGGCGCAGAGCACATCACCGTCCACACGTCGCCTGGCTCGGTGGACATGTACTCGCGGAACGGGTTTGAGCACGAGGAACGACTCCTGTACGCGGAGCTCGACGGAGAGCGCAGTGGGGTGGCCGACAGCAAGACGACGAGGCCCTGAACTCCCACGTCAACTGGGTGTTCAGGGCCTCGTTCCGGCTCCCGCGGTTGGACTTGAACCAACGACCGTCCGATTAACAGTCGGATGCTCTGCCAGCTGAGCTACGCGGGAATGCGTTCGCCCCGGTCCCGTTCACCGGGAGGGCGACCGGTGAAAACTCTAACAGGTTCTGGGAGGTAGTCCTGTCGTGTTTTCGGAGGGCTCTGTCACAGGTCGGTGACACGTCGGCGCCGGCACCCGGACCCGCCCCGTCGACATGCCGGGCAACACACCGTTCCAGGGGCGAGATCGAGGATCCGCCATGTCGTTCGACGCCGTGTTGTGCCACCATCTTCGGGTGCGGGCAGCAGACACCCAGAGGGTGACCGACCCTCCGCCGGAGGACACCTGGGTAGTCGGCCTGGACCTCGGCGGAACGGGTTCGCGCGCCGCGGCGAGCCCCGGGCCCGGCCGACCGCACGTCCGCGTCGAAGGTCCGCCGCTTCATGTCGTGGACGGGCGCTCCGACGCCCCCGACGTCGTCCGCGGGCTCTGTCAGGACCTCGTGCGCGAGCTCGACGCCGCACACGCCGACCCCGCACAGGCCGGCGCCGGAGCGCCCCGGGTCGCGGCGGCCGCCGTCGGCCTGCGCGGGATGATGGCCATGGACCGGGCCGGGCGCCTGGATCCGTACGCCCTCCACGACGTGCTCGCCGAGAGCCTGGGCACCGAACGGACCGCCGTGTCGACCGATGCCGTGACGGCGCACCTGGGCGCCCTCGGCGGGCGTGGCGGCGCCGTGCTCGTGGTGGGCACGGGTGCGGTCGGCGTCGCCGTCGACGAGTACGCCCGCTGGTACCTCGCGGACGGGCTGGGCTACCTGGTCGGGGACCAGGGCAGCGGCGGATGGATCGGCCGCGAGGGGCTAGCGGCCGCGAACAAGGCTCGCGACGGACGCGAGGACGGCGCCTCGCACGTCCTGCTGCGGGCCTCCGAACGCCACTTCGGCCGCCAGCGGCACGGGATCACCCTCGACAGCACTCCGGACGCGCTCAGCCTGCTGGCCGGGTTCGCCAGGAGCGTGCTGGCCGCGGCCCGGGCCGGCGACCCCACGAGCGTCGCGATCCGCGCGGCGGCCGCCAGGGGGCTCGCGGACACCCTGCGCGCGGCGCTCAGCCACCCGGGCGTCGAGCCCCGGGTCGCGACGACGGGCAAGCTGATGGCCAAGGTCCCCGAGCTGCGCGCCCTGGTCATGTCGCACGTGACGGATGCCCGCCCCGACGTCGAGGTGGTCGACGCCGCGGGCGAGCCCCTGGACGGCGCTCTCGTGCTGGCCCGTAGGCTCCTCGAGACCTCGGAGGGTGTGCCGTCGAACCGGCCGTTCCTGTCGGTCCGGATGGGGACGCCGGGTCCCGCGCCGCTCGAGAGCGCCACCGTGCCCCGGCAACGCGGCAAGCTGCGCGACAAGGACAAGGCCGTCCTGCGCGCGGGTTCAGGCAGGTAGCCCCGCCGCGCTGCGCACCCGGGCCTCGGCCGCGTCGATCGCGCCGGCCGTGCCCGGATCGGCCAGGTCGACGCCGCCTCCGCTGATCACCTGGGAGAACAGCTCGCCGTCCGCCCGACGTCGGACCGCCACCCGGGCGGAACGCCCGCCCGGGAGCTTGACCGGCTCCGCCAGGACCACCGACCACTGCACGCGCTCACGCAGCACCTGGGGCAGCACGGAGCGCCGGCCGTCGAGGGGGAGCGACGTCGGCTCGTCGCCGTCGACCCAGTGCACCTGGATGACGTTGGACTCCGTGTCATAGGTCGCCCGGTCGACGTCGGACCACTCGCGCCGGACGACGACGGACGGCGCCCCCCGCGACTCGGCGTCGTCCTGGCCGCTCGCCGCCTCCGGTGCGGAGATCATCAGCAGCTCGGCGTGCGTCGCGAACGCCCACGCCTCGCCGGTGGACGTGACCAGCGCCGCCTGCGCCAGCACCGGGCCGGTGCGGTGCGACCGGACGGTACGGCGAACGGCCTTCTGCGGGCCGTGCCCGAACCATGATCGGAACCCCATGCCTCCACCGTAGTACCGCGGACCTGCCGCACGGACGAGGCTGGTCCCGTGGTGCCCGGCCCGGTCCGGCCAGGCTCACAGTTCACCCGCTGCTCGGTCAGCCCGCACCCGTTCAGTGACGTAAATTCTGGCCTCGTGACCTCGACGAACGCCATGCCTCATGTCGATCCCCCCGACGTGAAGCCCGGCGGGACCGCGAGAGAGCGGCGCGAGGCGAAGGCCCGTCGTCGCCGGAGCCTGCGGACGGTCGTCGTCGTGACGCTCGTGGTCGTCCTCGCGATGGGCGGCGGCGGTCTCGCCTGGTACGCCGCGGAGGAGACGGCGGACCTCGCCACCCAGAACTCCACGGCGAAGCAGCTGCTGGCAACCTCTGCCGGCAAGGTCGCCGAGGAGACGGCGCGCGCGAGCCTCTCGACCCAGATCGCCGAGGCCGAGACGGTGCTGGCCGAGCCGGTCCTCAGCCGGCTCCTCACGGGGACCGGCGACGCCCGGGACTCCCTCGGGGCCGCGTCGGACGCCGTCGAGACCTCCATGGTCGACTTCGCCCGCGGCCAGGTCACGGCCGCCCGCAAGGGGATGACGAGCGCTCAGGCCCACGCGGAGAAGGTCCACACGGCGACGGAGGGCATGGGTGTCGACGACGCCGTGCGGGGGCAGCTCCGGGCCGCCCTCGACACGCTCGCCGCCGTCGACGCCGCGGCGGACGACGCCCTCGCCGGCGCGGACCTGGCAGAGCTCGAGAAGGCCGCCACCGACCTGAGCACGAACCGCTCGGCCCTCACGCTCGCCACGCAGTCGCTGACCGACGCGCAGGACGCGATCTCCTGTCCCCATCCGGACCAGACGTGGGACCCGGACAGCGGCAAGGTGCCGCGCTCCGCTCTGGCGGAGATCCCGTGGGCGCCCACGCACAAGGTGCGCGCCGACGTGCTGCAGGACCTCGTCGACCTCGATGCCGCCTACTGGGAGGCGTTCGGCGTGCACCTGACGATCAACTCGTCCTACCGCACGTACGAATCGCAAGCCTCCCTGTACGACCCGGCGGCGCCGACCGCCGCGCCGCCTGGTTGCTCCACCCACGGCCTCGGGCTCGCGGTGGACATCGGCGGCGGGGTCCAGACGTTCGGCACCCAGCAGTACGACTGGCTCAAGCAGCACGCCGAGACCTACGGCTGGACCCACCCGGACTGGGCCGAGCCCGGCGGCCGGATGCCGGAGCCGTGGCACTGGGAGTCGGTGCTCGTACGCGCGGGGTCGTGACGCCCCACCGCTGAGTCGCTGGCGGTTCCCAGATCGCACGCCCCAAGGGGTTGCCATCCGAGAAACCGGTTGCTAGGTTCCGGGAAACCGGTTACCCACGTGGGGTCAGTATCACCCGGCGGATCGCTCCAGAGTCGGGGCGGGCGCGTTCCCGGACTTCACGTCGCACGAAGAACCACAGCAACGTCCCGCTTTCAACGACGAACGTGAGGCAACGACGATGAGAAGACCAAGAGCAGTGCAGCTCCTGTCGGCGGTGGCAGCCATGACCCTCGCGGTCACGATCGGGGTGACGGCGCAGTCGGTCCCGGACGCGGCCGCCGCCACCGGCAGCGCGACGGGCTTCGCCACCCAGAACGGCGGCACCACCGGTGGTGCCGGCGGGCAGACGGTACGGGCGAGCACCGGTACCGCGATCCATACGGCGCTGTGCAACCGCGCCACCAAGAGCACCCCGATCGTCATCGAGGTCTCGGGCACCATCAACCACGGAAACACGAGCCAGGTGTCGGGCCCGGGGTGCAGCACCGCGTCCGGCGTGATCGAGCTCAAGCAGATCAGCAACGTCTCGATCATCGGCGTGGGGAGCGGCGCGGTCTTCGACCAGATCGGCATCCACATCCGCGAGTCGAGCAACATCATCATCCAGAACGTGACGGTGCAGAACGTCAAGAAGTCCGGCTCGCCCACGTCCAACGGGGGCGACGCCATCGGCATGGAGAGCGGCGTCCGGAACGTCTGGGTCGACCACGTCAACCTGATCGCCTCGGGCGGCGAGTCGGAGGGCTACGACGGCCTCTTCGACATGAAGAACGACACCAAGTACGTGACGCTCTCCTACAGCATCATGCGCAACTCCGAGCGCGGCGGGCTGGTCGGCTCCAGCGAGACCGACGTCTCCAACAGCTTCATCACGTACCACCACAACCTGTACCAGAACCTGAACTCCCGGGTGCCGCTGCTGCGCGGCGGCATCGCGCACGTCTACAACAACCACTACACGGGCATCGTGGAGTCCGGGATCAACTCGCGGGCCGGGGGCAGGGCGAAGGTCGACAACAACTACTTCGAGGACTCCAAGGACGTCCTCGGCACGTTCTACACCGACCAGGCCGGCTACTGGCAGGTCGCGGGCAACATCTTCGACAACGTGACGTGGTCCCCCCGAAGCGGCGACCACAACCCGGCAGGCCCGAACCCGACGTCGAACACCTCGGTCAGCATCCCGTACTCGTACCCGATGGACGCCGCGAGCTGCGTGCCGTCGGTCGTGAGCCAGACGGCGGGCGCGAACAAGGGCAACCGGGTCTCGGACGGCAGCTGCACGCCGACCGACCCCGACCCCGACCCGGACCCCACCCCGACCGACCCCACGGACCCGACGGACCCGCCCACCGGCACCAACCTGAGCCTTGGCGCGGGCGCAGACGGCTCCAGCAAGGCCAGCGGCACCAGCTTCGGCAACGTGCTCGACGGCAACACCAGCACCTACTGGTCACCCTCAGGCTCGACCGGGCGCGTCTCGATCAAGTGGGCCTCCGCGAAGACCGTGTCCAGCGTCAACATCCGTGAGGCCTCCGGCGCGGTCGGCAACATCGGCTCATGGCGCATCGTCAACAACGACAACGGTGCGGTGCTGGCGACCGGCAGCGGCGCGAAGGCCGTCAGCTTCGCCGCGACGTCGCTGACCAAGATCAACTTCGAGATCACCAGCTCGACCGGCACGCCGCGGGTCGCCGAGTTCGAGACGTACGCGGGATCGTCGGCCGCGGCCGCAACGACGACGGAGGCCTCGGCGGTCGCAGCGGTCGAGCGGTTCGAGGCCGAGTCGTCCGCGGCGACCTGCGGCGGCACCATCGACACGAACCACTCCGGCTACTCCGGCAGCGGATTCTGCAACACCACCAACGCGTCGGGCGCGGCGCTGCAGGTCAACGTCGGCAACGGGGCCGCAGGGGCCGCGACCCTCGCGGTCAGGTTCGCCAACGGCGGCACCACCGCACGCACCGCGGACCTCGTCGTGAACGGCACCAGGGTCCAGGCGGTCTCCTTCGAGCCGACGGGCGCGTGGAGCACCTGGTCCACGAAGTCCCTGCCGGCCACCCTGGTCGCGGGCGCCAACACGATCCGGCTCGTCGCGACCAACTCGGGCGGCCTGGCGAACATCGACTACATCGAGGTTCCGACCGGAGGCACCACCGAGCCGCCCGTCGACGGCGCGCTGTACGTGGCTCCCGGCGGTACGGACGGCGCCGCGGGGACGCTGGCGAACCCGACGACGCTCCCGTCGGCGATCAACCGGATCGCCGCCGGCGGCACGATCTACCTGCGTGGCGGCACCTACAACTACGCGCAGACGATCACGATCCCGCCGGGCAAGAACGGCCTGTCGGGCGACCGCACCGAGATCTTCGCGTACGCCGGTGAACGGCCGGTGCTGAACTTCTCGGCGCAGAGCGAGGACCCGGCCAACCGCGGCCTCGCGATCGGCGGCGACTGGTGGCACCTGCGCGGCATCGTCGTCGAGCGAGCCGGCGACAACGGAATCCTCCTCGGCGGCGACAACAACGTCATCGAGCGGGTCGTCACCCGGCACAACCGTGACTCGGGGCTCCAGCTCTCCCGCTACACCGCTGGGGCGCCCCGGGCCGACTGGCCCGCGAACAACCTCATCGTGTCCTCGGAGTCGCACGACAACGTCGACTCCGACGGGGAGGACGCCGACGGGTTCGCGCCCAAGCTCACCGTGGGCACCGGCAACGTCTTCCGGTACACCGTGGCCCACAACAACATCGACGACGGCTGGGACCTGTACACCAAGTCCGACACCGGTGCGATCGGCGCGGTCACCATCGAGAACTCGCTCTCCTACGAGAACGGGACCCTGTCCAACGGCGGCCAGGCCGGCAACGGCGACCGCAACGGCTACAAGCTCGGCGGCGAGGACATCGCGGTGAACCACATCGTGCGGCGCAGCATCGCCTTCGACAACGGGAAGCACGGGTTCGGCTACAACCGGAACCTCGGCTCGCTGACGGTGGAGAACAACCTGAGCATCGGCAGCGCGGAGCGCAACTTCAACTTCGACGGCGGCTCCTCGACGTTCCGGAACAACACGTCCTGCGACAGTGGGTCGAACGACCGGATCGTCGGCAACGACGCGGGTGGCAACCAGTGGTACGCCGGCTCGAACGGGTCCCGGTGCGCGCAGTACTCAGGTGCCCTGAGCTGGTCCTTCGCGTCCGACGGGCGCCTCGTGGTGACGATCGGGGGTACCGCCGTCAACCTGTGACCTGACGGCGGGACCAACGCAACGGCAGCGGCCCGAGTCCACGACGTGTGGATCCGGGCCGTTCGTCGTGTCCACTGACGTCACGTTGAAGGCCGGTACGGAGTTGCCTGCACACGCTCGCCTCGATCCAAGTCGGCGTAGGCAGATGGGGCGTACCGAGTACTGCCCCACTACGACGATCCCGGCCGGCGAGTCTCAGTCCAGCATCGATAGAAGGGCGGTCGCGGCGCCGTCATCGTCGATCGTGCCGGTCACCGTGTCTGCGACGGCACGGACGTGGGCGGGCGCATGGCCCATGGCGATGCCGCGGGTGGCCCAGCTCAGCATCTCCAAGTCGTTCTCGCCGTCACCAATCGCAACCGTGTCGCAGTCCTGGACATCGAGCCGCGTACGGATCTTCTCCAGGGCCGTTGCCTTCGAGATACCCGGTGCTGTCACATCTACCCAGTCAGCCCCGGTGGCGATCGCGGTCAGGCCGAGCGCTCGCAGGTCCGGCACGAGGCGGTGAGCGGCCGGGTCGAGCAGGATCAGCCGTGTCGTTCCGTACCTCCAGACCCCTTCGATGCGGCCGATACGGTACTGGGTACCGTTGAGCCGACCGTCGGGGAATGGGGTGTTCACGCGATACCCGGCTCCGACGATCTCTGCGGCGAGCCGTGCGCCAGGCGCCATCCTGATGGCGACTTGGATCGCAGCTTCGGCGTCGAGCGGGTGTTGGTCGACGATCTCGTAGTGGCCATCGAGCAGGCGCGCCGTGACGGCGCCGTTCGAGGCGACGATCCACGCGTCGTGCAGACCGAGCTGCAGCGCCACGGGCAGCGCACCGACCAAAGATCGTCCCGTGGCAAGCACGATGTGGTGGCCGGCGGCGCGGACCTCGGCGGCCGCGGCGTGCACGGCTCGGCTCACGGGGCACCCGGTGCGTACCAGGGTGCCGTCGATGCCGCATGCGACGAGCGCCGGGCGGGTGACGTCCATGTGCCCCGTAGTCCGCTGCGGCGTCGCCGAACTCATGCTGTCAGAGATTAGAGACACGGGCCGTGTTGAGCGAGCAGAAGCAGATGCATCAGATCTTTGAACCCAAGGCGATTCTCGTCGCGGAGGCATCCCCGTTTCGAGCAACGGAGACCGCCACGCGTGCATGGCTCCTCCACGTAGACCCGCCGGTCGGCCAGGGCGGGTCAGCCACGCTGTTCGCCGGGACCGGACCGACCGCAGGGTCTCCCTGTCCGGGATGGAAGGTGACCGACTACAACGCCCTGGCTGACGTCGGGCAGGTCCCCGGACGTGGGGCGTCGTCGAGGTGATGGAGGCGTCACAGTCTGCGCCGACGCCTGGTTCGGGTGATCGTTCTTGGATTTTGTTGGGTCGGGGCCGTCCAACGAGAGCAGAGAGGCCCGGAATCAGCGGGATTCCGGGCCTCTGGTGCCCCGTACAGGACTTGAACCTGTGACCGAGAGATTATGAGTCTCCTGCTCTGACCAACTGAGCTAACGGGGCCCGCACCCTCGGCGGGCGCACGCTGAGAATACCTGCTCCAGCGTGTGTAGCGGGCACGAGGATCGGCCTGTCGCTCGGAGCGAGACTTGCGTACGGTGCTTCCGGTTCGGACGCGCTGCGGCCCCAGTCCGCGACGGCACTCTGTGATCGGATTGCCGCGCGGTTGTCTCGCGCTCGCACTCCGAGGCGCCACCTTCGCATATCGACCGACTGCTGCGTTCGATCCAGTATTTGCGCAGCGTCGACCGAGCTGTGATTCCTCACGATCACATCCTCATCGGGGGTCCAGCGGCGCTTTGAGACACCGAATCGATAGGTGGGTGCGGTCCAGGCTGCGATCTCTGACGCTGCGATTGCTTTGCGGGGAAGAGCGAGTGCACCGTCGTAGTAGCACCATGCTGCGAGCGCTTGTGCCGCAGTGTTGGTCACCATGATGTTGTAGACGCTGTCCCGTGTGTTGCGGCGGGCGGTGCGTCGGACCAGGCATACCTCTGCGATCACGTCGCAGAAGTACTTTGCGAGCCGTTCGCTCGCGGTGACCATGCTGACGAACGGATACCCCCGTGCCGTGAAGCCGATGGATCCGTCGCCGTCGATGAGTCCGCGGACGTAATCAGGCGCGACGTAGGGGGCGTCGGGTGGCCCGACCGTTGCGGACTTGCGGCCAGGCGTCACGCCCACGGCTGCGAAGAATCGTCGAGCGTCCTGCGCGAATAGATTGAGAATCGCCGAGGTGTAGTCGCTGGCCGCGAAGTTGGTCTGCCTGGTGCGTCTGGAAAGAGTTGTTGCCCAGGGGAGCGCTGTAGCGATGCTCTTGAGGTGCGCCTCGTCTCGCACTGCAAGCTCGATCGTGATCCGCCCCTTCTTCTCAGGGCCTCCGGAATGAGAACCATCAGTCTGGAGGAACCCAGTTATGTAGGAAATATTCGGCATCAACAGCAATTCAGCATCCATGGTTGGAACGTTAGTCCGGCTATCAGACATCTGCCGACACGGGACCTTGGTGCCGGTCGACGTCGGCGTTCGCCTCCGTGGGTTCGGTGACATGCCGCGATCGGAGACGGGCAGGGCACGCGGGCTGCGATCCCGCCCGGAGCGGAGACAGCCGCAGGAACCGGCCGGCCCCTGGCGTCCCGGCCGTCTCCCGGCGCGTGCGCTTCCTCAGGCTGCCCGAGGAGGCGCGGCTCGTCGTCCTGCGGTCACCCTCGGCCGGTCCGGTCCCGGGGCAGAAATCGCCAGAGCCCTGGCCTGCCCTACGGGCCGCTCTGCTCGACGACGGCGCCACACCCGTCGTCGTCGATGCGCATCTCGCTCAGGACCGCACCCTGGCCGGCCTACGCGACCCAGGTGCTGCGGGCCGACGGCCTCGCGGGCGGCACCGGCGCGCCGGGACGGGGCAGGCGCTTCCCGGCGACCTGCTGCTCACGCAGGCCTGCCTGGCGCTGCTTCTCGTGGCCGTGCTGGTCGCGCTGGGCTGGCAGTCCCGCTGGACCGTGCCGCTGCTGGTCGGCTGGACCGCGCTGACCGTGTCTGCAACCTCGCCCACAACGCGGCGGTGCTTGCGACAGGCACAGATCTGCCTGGCGTACGTGCTGTCGGGGCGGTTCAAGCTGCAGGGCGCGGAGTGGCGCGACGGATCGGCCGTGTACTACACGCTGCTCCTGCCCTAGTTCCGGCCGTCGCCCGCGGTGGCTGACCTGATCGCAGAGAGCGGCGGGCTCGTGGCGGCGGTGATTTGGGGGACGCAGCTGCAGCTCACCTTCCCGCTCCTGCTGCTGCAGCGACACCTGCGGACGGTGGGCGTCGCCGGCGCCCTCCTCATGCACGCGGGCATCGCCGTGACCATGGGTCTGCCGTTCTTCTCGCTGTTCATGATGGCGGGCGACTGCGTCTTTCTCCGCGACCGATTAGTTGACCATGCAGTTGCTGCCAGACCGGAGGGCTTCTTGGCAGCAACTGCATGGTCGATCAGTCGGTCGCCTGACGGCGGCCCGCTGGGGGTCAGCCGACCTGGTGGAGCCAGCGGACCGGCGCGCCGAGGCCCGCGTGGCGGAACGGCTCGAGCTCGTCGTCCCAGGCGGCGCCCAGGGCGAGGTCGAGGGCGTCCCGCATGGCACGCGGGTCGGCGAGCTCCAGGGCTGCACGGACGCGGTCCTCCTGGACCACCACGTTGCCGTGTACATCCGTCATGGCGTGGAAGATGCCGAGGTCGGGGGTGTGCGACCAGCGGGCACCGTCGGCCCCGTTGCTCGCGTCCTCGGTGACCTCGTACCTGAGGTGGGACCAACCGCGCAGGGCGGACGCGAGCTTGGCCCCCGTGCCCTGCAGGCCCTGCCACGAGTACTCGGCACGGTACAGACCGCGTCCCGCGGGCTGCGCGGTCCAGTCCATGGATACGCGCACGCCAAGTACGTTCCCCGCTGCCCACTCGATGTGGGGGCACAGGGCACGAGGCGCCGAGTGCACAAAAAGCACACCCCGCGTGATGACACCGGCCATGTCTTCCTCCCTGGGTCGAGGTACGTCTTCCCCTACGTCCTCACCAGGGCGGTGACGCTGTGGTCGGCTGCACAGCGGTGCTTCGGACCACATACTGCCCGATCCGCCGACGAGATGCGAGGCGAAACGGCGCGCAGGCGTCGAGTTAATCACCACGTACGACGAGTTCGTGCGGCACATTCTTGCCTAAAAAGCCGCACCACCACTAGTGCCCCTTAAGACTTTCTTGAGATTGATCCCACAGGGCGTCGCATGTATCAAACAGGGCGGTCAGACCCTCACAGACGCGCGCGAAGCTCCCGCATCGCGGCCCGCCGCGTCTCCTTCTGGAGGCGGTCGAGATAGACCATGCCGTCCAGGTGGTCGCACTCGTGCTGGAGGCAGCGGGCCATGATCCCGGTGCCCTCAACGGTGATCGGGTCGCCGTCCAGGTTGATGCCCTCGACCTTGGCGTAGTTGGCCCGCACGGTGGGGTACCAGAGGTTGGGCACCGACAGGCAGCCCTCGCCGCCGTCCTGCAGCTCCTCGCCCAGCTCGACGATGCGCGGGTTGATCACGTAGCCGATCTCGCCCTCGATGTTCCACGAGAAGGCCCGCAGCGAGACGCCTATCTGGTTGGCGGCCAGCCCGGCACGCCCCTCGTCGTCCACCGTGTCGACGAGGTCCGCGACCAAGCTGCGGACGCGGTCGTCGATGGTCGTCACGGTGTCGCACGGGGTGCGCAGTACTGGGTCGGGAACCACACGGATCTCACGCATTGCCATGCGGACATTCTCCCATGTCAGATGAAGGGGGCGCGGGCAGGCCGGACTCGCGTGGCGCGGGTTGGTCTCGACGGGTCGACCGACCGCACACGCGTCAGGCGCTCAGGTCACCTGGACGACCTGAGCGCCTGACACGTGCTTGACCTGCGGCCGGGGTCAGTGGTTCTGGATCACCAGGGCGACGTTGTGCCCGCCGAAGCCGAAGGAGTTGTTGATGGCGGCGATGTCGCCGCCGGGCAGCTTCGCCGGCTCGTCGCGCACGAGCGGCACCTGGAGCTCCGGGTCCGGGTTGTCCACGTTGATCGTCGGCGGGGCGAGCCGCTCGGAGATCGCCTTGACCGCGAACAGCGACTCGATGGCGCCCGCGCCACCCAGCAGGTGGCCCGTCATGGACTTCGTCGCCGAGAGCAGCACGTGGTCGGCCTCGGAACCCAGCAGCGTCCGGATGGAGGCCGTCTCGGTGAGGTCGCCCACCTTGGTGGAGGTGGCGTGCGCGTTGACGTGCACGATGTCGGCGGCGGTCACCTCGGCGTCCTGCATCGCGAAGCGCATGGCCGCGACCTGACCCTTGCCCTCGGGGTCGGGGGAGGTGATGTGGTACGCGTCGGACGACAGGCCCACACCGCTGATCCTGGCGTAGACGCGCGCGCCGCGGGCGGCCGCGTGCTCGGCGCTCTCCAGCACCAGGACCGCCGCACCCTCACCGAGCACGAAACCGTCGCGGTCGACGTCGTACGGGCGGGAGGCCCGCTGCGGGTCGTCGTTGCGCAGCGAGAGCGTGCGGGACGCCGCGAACGCGCCGAGCGGCATCGGGTGGATGGAGGCCTCGGTACCGCCGGCGACGACGACGTCGGCGCGCCCGGAGCGGATCATGTCCACCGCGTAGCCAACGGCCTCGGCGCCGGAGGCGCAGGCCGACACGAGCGCGTGGGTACCCGCGCGGGCGCCCAGCTCGAGCGACACGTAGGCAGAGGGGGAGTTCGGCATGAGCATGGGGACGGTCATGGGCAGCATGCGCCGTGCGCCGCGCTCACGGAGCGTGTCCCAGCCGTCCAGGATGGTCTGGATGCCGCCGATGCCGGACGACACCACGGCGCCGAGCCGGTCGCCGTCGATCTCGGGGCTGCCCGCGTCGGCCCATGCCTCGCGCGTCGCGACGATCGCGTACTGCGCGGACGGGTCCATGCGCTTGAGCTCGGGGCGGGAGAGCACCTCCGCCGGGTCCACCTTGATGGTGGCGGCGAAGGTCACGGGGATCCCGTACTTCTCGGCCCAGTCGTTCTCGAGGGTGCGCGCACCCGAAACACCGGCGAGTGCCGCCTCCCACGTGGATGCCACGTCCCCGCCGAGGGGTGTGGTGGCGCCGAGGCCGGTGACGACGACTTCGCGTGCGGAGGACATGATGATGCTCCCGGGAGTGGTGGGACGAAGGGGGCAGGTATGAAAAGGGTGCTACCTCGTGGGCAGCGAGTGCCCGACGGCGGCACGGGCCCGGTGGAACAGGGGCCGCGCTGCCGCCGTCGGGGGGGCGGCTCAGGCCTGGGCGCCCTTGATGAAGCTCACTGCGTCGCCGACGGTCGAGAGGTTCTTGACCTCTTCGTCCGGGATGCGAACCTCGAACTTGTCCTCGGCGTGCGTGACGATGGTCATCATCGACAGGGAGTCGATGTCGAGGTCGTCCTGGAAGGACTTCTCGAGCAGGACGTCGGCCTTGTCGAGCCCCGTCTCCTCGGCAACGATCTCGGCGAGGCCCTCGAGGATCTCCTGGTCCGTGTTGGCCATGGGACTTCCTTATCTTTCGTGACGGTCACCGGCGCCGTCGGGCACCGGAGTCTTGCTGGTCAGATCTTGGCGCATCTCGCGACCGGAATGCACGACGGGTCATTTCCGTGACGACCCGCCGCGTACGGCTACGGCAGCACCACGACCTGCGCGGCGTAGACGAGGCCCGCGCCGAACCCGATCTGGAGGGCGAGGTCGCCTGACCTGGCCTGGCCTTCCGTGAGGAGGCGCTCAGCGGCCAACGGGATCGACGCCGCCGACGTGTTGCCGGTCTCGGCGATGTCGCGCGCTATGACCACGGTATCCGGCAGGCCGAGCTGCTTCTTCATCTGGTCGATGATCCGCATGTTGGCCTGGTGCGGGATGAAGACCTGGATGTCCTCCGCGGTCACGCCCGCCTCGGCCATCGCCTTCTCCGCGACGGGCGCCATCTGGAAGCTCGCCCACTTGAACACCGTGGGCCCGTCCTGGCGCAGCGTGGGCCAGCCGAGCGCGGGGTCCTCGCGCAGCTCGGTCCAGGAGTGGGTCTGCCGGATCGCGGTGGCCTTGGCGCCGTCCGAGCCCCAGACGGTCGGGCCGATGCCCGGGGTGTCCGACGGGCCGACGATCGCGGCGCCCGCGCCGTCGCCCAGCAGGAACGAGATGGAGCGGTCGGTCGGGTCGATGATCTCGCTGAGCTTCTCGGCGCCGATCACCAGCACGTGCCGGGCCAGGCCCGAGCGCACGAGGGCGTCCGCCTGGCCGATGCCGTACGCGTAGCCGGCGCACGCCGCCGACACGTCGTACGCGGCGGCAGGCGTCGCGCCGATGCGGTCGGCCAGGATCGCGGCGGCCGACGGCGTCATGTGCATGTGCGTGATCGTCGAGACGATGATGGCGTCGATGTCGGCGCCGGTCAGGCCGGCGGCCTGAAGCGCCTTGTTCGCCGCGGCCTCGGACAGGTCGAGCACGTCCTTGTCCGCGCCGGCCCGCCGGCGGGTGACGATGCCGGTGCGCTGGCGGATCCACTCGTCGGAGGAGTCGATGGGACCGGCGATGTCGTCGTTGGTCACGACGAGCTCGCCGCGCTCCGCGCCGATCGCGAGGATCCGCGAGAACTGCGTGGTCTGGGCCTGCTGCAGGATGGTCACTGGTCTGCTCCGGTCGCGTTCGTGCCGCTGGAAAGGACAGTGCTGTGTGCCTCGATGAGCGCACGCGCCGCATCGAGGTCGGCGGGCGACTTCACGGCGACGGTCTCCACACCCTTGAGGCCGCGCTTGGCGAGGCCCGTCAGGACGCCGCCGGGGGCGAGCTCGAGGAGGCCGGTCACGCCGCGCTCGGCAAGGCCGGTCATGATCAGGTCCCACCGGACCGGCGCCGTGACCTGGCCCGCGATGTTGCGCAGCACGTCGGCCCCGGTGCCGTGGCCGTTGGCGCCGCCCGTGTAGGCGGTGCCGTCCAGGTCCGCGAGGAACGGCAGCGTCGGGTCGGCGGCGTCCCAGCCGAGGGCCACCGGCTCGAACTCGGCGCGCGCGGCGTCCATGAACGGGGTGTGGAAGGCACCCGCGACCTGCAGCGGGATCACCCGGGCGCGCGTCGGCGGGTTCTCGGCCAGCTTGGCGAGGTTCTCCAGCGCGCCGGCCGCGACGGTCTGGCCGGCGCCGTTGACGTTGGCGGGCCACAGCCCCGCCGCCTCGATCGCGGCGAGCACTTCGTCCGGGTCGCCGCCCACGACGGCGCTCATGCCCGACGGCGCGGCGGCTGCCGCCGTGGCCATCGCCCGGGCGCGGTGGGCGACCAGGCCGGCCGCGCCGTCGTCCGACAGGGCGCCCGCCACCGCGGCCGCCGACAGCTCGCCGACGGAGTGACCGGCGGTGATGTCGACGACCTCGGCCGCGGCGCGGCCGTCCAGCAGGGCGCGCAGCGCGAGCAGCGACGTGGTGACGATCAGCGGCTGGGCCACGGCGGTGTCGCGGATCGTGTCCGCGTCCGACGTCGTGCCGTGCGCCACCAGGTCCAGGTTCGAGGCCTCGGATGCTGCGGCGAGGCGTTGTTCGGTTCCGGGCAGCTCGAGCCAGTCGCTGAGCATCCCGGGGGTCTGAGAGCCCTGTCCAGGGCAGACGACGGCGAGCACGCGTCCACTCTGCCAAGCCCGGCAGCTCCCAGGACGTCGCGACCCGTACCAACCTGGCAGAGGCCCCTTGTCGAGAACCTACAAGGCATTGGCCTCTGCGACGAGTTAGGACAAGACGGTCAGCCGCGGCCGAGCTGGCCCAGTGCCAGGGCCACCTGCAGCACGAACGACTCGCGAGCGTCGAGCGGGTCCCATCCGGTGATCTCCGACACCTTGCGGAGCCGGTAGCGCACCGTGTTGGGGTGAACGTACAGATGACGCGCCGCCGCCTCCAGCGACCGGCCCGTGCCCAGGTAGGCCGACAGCGTCTCCAGCACCGCGCCGCCCGCGTCCTGCAGCGGGGTGAAAGCCTGGGCGATCAGCGTGGCACGGGCCGTGTAGTCGCCGGTCAGCACGCGTTCGGGCAGGAGGTCGTCGGCCATGACCGGGCGGGGTGCCTGGGGCCATGCCGGGGCGGCGGTCAGGCCGGCGAGCGCGGAGCGGGCCGACCGGGCGGCGTCGGTCAGGCTGGGCACCTGGGTGCCGATCACCACCGGCCCGGCGCCGAAGCGGCTCAGGAGCGACGTGGCGGCGGCGACCAGGTCGCCCTCGCCGCCGAGGACGAGCACCAGCCGGTCGCCGTGGATCCCGACGAGGGCGTCGCCCGCGGCGCGCCGGGCGACGCGGCGGATCTCGGCGGTGCGGATCTCGTCGAGCTGTTCGGTGGCGAGGCCGACGACGACGAGCGCGTTGCCGCGGCCGCTCCACCCGAGGGCCGAGATGCGCGAGCGGAGGGAGTCGTCGCCGTCGCCGCGCACGAGGGCGTCGACCACGAGGGCCTCCAGCCGGGCGTCCCAGGCGCCGCGCCACTCGGCGGCACGGGCGTAGACCTCGGCCGCGGAGAACGCGACCTCGCGGGAGTAGCGCAGCACGGCCTCGCGCAGGTCGCGCTCGCCACCGGGAGCGGCGATCCGGTCGGAGTGCGTCTCGACGACGTCGACCACCACGCGCACGAGCTGCAGGGTGTGCTGGAGCGAGATGGAGCGGGTCAGCTCGGTGGGCGCGGCGGCGAAGATCTCGCTGACGCCGTGCGGCGGCCGGTCCGGGTCGGTGAACCACGACGTGAACGCGTTGATGCCGGCCTGGGCGACGAGGCCGACGTAGGAGCGGTCCTCGGCGGGGAGCTCGCGGTACCAGTTGAGGTCCTCGTCCAGACGGCGCATCGCGGCGGCGGTCAGCAGGCCGCTGGCCTCACGGACCCGCTGGAGGTTCATGGGGAACCCGGCGGGGTCGGTCGCGGCCTCCGGGGCGGACTCCGCCACGGGCGTCGAGGTAGCGGGCGCCGGGGCGTCCTGGCCGGAATCCTGGCTGCTGCCGCGGTTGGCAGCCTGCCCGGCCTCCCGGTCGGTCTTCTGAGCGCTGGTTCGCGCGCCCCGTCGAGTTGCTGGCACCCCGGCAGCATACGAGTCCGAGTTGTGGGGAGTCCACAAACGGACTTTCAAGACAGGGTGATCCCGGTGAGGTGAGGAGGAAAACTGTAGGGTCGAGGTATGGCCCTGATGCATCGGCTCCGCCGCCTCATCCGTCGGCCCCTGTCTGCGTCCACGGTCGGTGCTCGCCGCCCGTCGCCGTCGGCGCCCCGACGGGGGGACGCGGGACACGAGGACGCGCTGCGCGCCCAGCTGACCGACGATCCGAACAACGAAGAGGCTTTCGGCGCCCTGGCAGAGATCGTGCGCCGCCGTGCCGCCGAGGACCCGACGCTGGAGGACCCGTTGCGGGACTCCGACGAGATCCCCGAGTCCAAGCAGCGCGAGGCGGACCTCGCGGTCTGGGCGCTGGCCGAGGAGCTGGCCGGGCACCCGCGCGGCTGGTACCCGCTGATCGAGCTGGGCCGGCTGTCGCTGGCCGACGACCCGGAGGGTGCCGTCCGCCGCCTGAGCACCGCCGCCGAGCGCGACCCCGACGGTCGCGCCCTGGCCGAGGGGCTCGCCATCCTGCGCGACGCCGGCATGCCCGTTGAGGCGCTCGGGCTGGGCGTCGGGCACTGGCGGGTGCGGGAGCACTCCCCGGTGGTCGGCAAGCATCTCGTGCTGGCGGCGCTGGAGGCCGGCCGGGTGCCCGAGGCGAAGCAGCACCTGCGGGCGCTGGAGATGCACCCCGACACGAAGGCGGTCAGGCCGCTGCGGGACGAGCTGGAGAAGGCGATCACCGCAGCCGAGCACACCCCGCCGAGATAGAACCCGTCCGCGAAGTAGAGCGCTTGTCCGGCTCTCCCTGGGTCACACCC
>NZ_JBHXBG010000002.1:0-23783 GCF_042726755.1 Promicromonospora sp. NPDC060271
CGGAACCCCTGGGGTTCCGGTCGCCCCGAGCCTGCCGAACACAATTCAGTCAGCGGCTGATCGGGCAGTGGCCGTCACGTAATTCCCGTGAGCGTGGCCGAGGAGGTCGCCTACGCTCCGAGCGTGCTTTCGTTCGAGACACTGCGTGACCTGCCGCACCGCGAGGCGACCCGACGTCTGCTCGACGACGGCTGGAACGTGTGCGGCATCGGGGACTGGGCGACGGTCTGGCGGTCGCCCGACGGGGCGAAGGTTGCCCGGGTGAGCCCGTTCGAGCCCGCCTACGAGGTCTTCGTTGAGCTGTGCCGCGGCCTGGAGGGGCATCCGCTCCTGCCGCGGATCGACTTCGACGCCCCGCTGGCCGGCGGCGGCCGGCTCACGGTGCTGGAGTTCCTGCTGCCGGTCGACCGGGCGGAGGCGGACGCCGTCGTCGGGCGCTGGGCCGCCGCCGCGCCGGACGACCCGATCACCGCCGTCCGGGAGCGGGCCGAGCGGCTGGACGCCGAGGCCGCAAGGTCCGTTCCGTTCTGGGGCGGGCTCGACCACAACCCGGGCAACGTCATGCGGAACGCCTCCGGCGAGCTCAAGCTCGTCGACCTGTTCTACGCCGCGGGCCTGGAGATCTACCGGGTCCTGCTGGAGGACCCGGGAAAGATCGCCGAGGCCTTCCCGCCGGACCGGCGCGCGTACCTCCTCGACATCGCGGCAGTGGCCCGGATGTCGACGCCGGACGAGATCGCGGCGCTCCGGACGGCGGCGGAGAGCATCGGCGGTTAGGTCAGCGGGTCACCGCCCCTTTCACGTCACCAGATGACGGGGCCCTCGTCGTCGAAGAAGCCGCCGGTCGGGCCGTCGCCGCCGATCAGCGCCATGCGGACGATGATCTCGGCGCCCTGCTCCACGGTCTTGTACCCGCCGTGGTCGTTGAAGTCGGTGGCGGTGTAGCCGGGGTCGACGGCGTTGAACCGGATGCCCGGAAACTCCTTGGCGTACATGGCGTTGACCATGACCAGCGCGGCCTTGGAGGAGCTGTAGTCCATGAGCTTCACGTGGAACTCGACCCGGCTGGGGTCGGTGACCGCCGCCAGCGAGCCCAGCCCGCTGCTGACGTTGACGACCACCGGGTTGTCGCTCTCCTGCAGCAGGGGCAGGAAGGCCCGCGTCACCCGCACCGGCCCGAAGACGTTCGTGTCGTAGACGTGCAGCATGTCGTCGCCGGTCACGTCGCCAGGGGTCTTCGGTACACCGGTGATCCCTGCGTTGTTGACCAGCACGTCGAGGTGGCCGGCCTCGGCGCGGACGGCGTCGGCGGCTGCCTGGACCGAGTCGTCGTCCGTCACGTCGAGCTGGACGAAGCGGCCGCTGAGCCGCGCGGCGGCTGCCTTGCCGCGCTCCGGGTCCCGCGCCGCGACGTAGACGGTGTGCCCGGCCTCGATGAGGCGGCGGGCGGTCTCGTAGCCGAGGCTCTTGTTCGCGCCGGTGATGAGGGTGGTCGTCATGGTTCTTCGCTCCGAGCTGGTGGTGGTTCCCGCTGACATCTCCACCGTCGTCCCTCCGGAGGAGGACAGACAGAGCCCGGCGCAGCCTGGGTACGGCCAGTACCAGGCTGTTCCCGTCCGCCCTCGATACGTTGGGGGCATGAGCGGATCCACGGAGCTGGGCAGCGCGCTGCGCGCCTGGCGCGACCGCACCGCGCCGGCGGAGGTGGGCCTGCCCTCCGGTGGCGTGCGGCGAGCCGCCGGGCTGCGCAGGGAGGAGCTCTCGCAGCTCGCCAGCCTGTCCGTCGACTACATAGTGCGGCTGGAGCAGGGTCGGGCCACCTCGCCGTCGCCGCAGGTCCTGTCCTCGCTCGCCCGCGCCCTGCGGCTGTCCGACGCCGAGCGGGAGCACCTGTACGTCCTCGCCGGCCAGCCGGTGCCGGGCCCGGGGCACGTCTCCCAGGTCATCCCGCCGGGTGTGCGGCGGCTGATCGACCAGCTCGACGGCGCCCCGCTGAGCGTGAACGACGCGGCCTGGAACGTGGTGCTGTGGAACCCGCTGTGGGCAGCCCTGCTCGGCGACCCGACCCAGCTCTCCGAACGCGAGCGCAACCCGATCTGGCGCCACTTCGTGGGCCCGGCGTACAGCATCCGGCAGTCCCCGGAGCATGGCGCCAGGTTCGAGGCGGCGATGATCACGGACCTGAGGGCGGCACGGGCCCGCTACCCGGCCGACGCCGGCCTGCTCTCCCTCGTCGAGGACCTCCGTGGCGCGAGCGCCGACTTCGCCCGGCAGTGGGACGCCGGGGTCGTGGGCGAGCACGTGTCGAACCACAAGACGGTCCTGCACCCCGCCGTCGGCCCGCTGGTCCTGGACTGCGACGTGCTCGCGGTACCGGGCAGCGACCTGCGCATCGTCGTCTACACAGCCGCGGCCGGCAGCGAGGACGCCGACCGGCTGCGGCTGCTCGGCACCATCGGCACCCAGGTGCTCGGTCCGGTCAGCGCTGGGCCGCCGGGCGCACGATGATCTCGTTCACGTCGACGTCGGACGGCTGGTCCAGGGCGAACGAGATGGCCCGGGCGATCGCGTCCGCCGGGATGATGTTGCGGCGGTAGACCCGCACGAAGTCCTGCGTGGCGGGATCGGAGATGTGCTCGGCGAGCTCGCTCTCGACCACGCCGGGCGTGATCGTCGTGACCCGGATGCTCGGGTCCGACTCGAGCCGCAGGCCCTCGGTGATCGCCCAGGCCGCGAACTTCGTGGCGGAGTAGACGGCCGACGTCGGGACCACACTGTGCGCGGCGATCGAGGCGACCGTGACGACGTGGCCGCCGCCCTGCCGCCCGAAGTGCGGCAGCACCGCGGCGATGCCGTGGAGCAGCCCGCGCACGTTGACGTCGATCATCTGCTCCCACTCGTCCACGAGCAGCGCGTCGAGCCGGGACAGCGGCATGACGCCCGCGTTGTTCACGATGACGTCGATGCGCCCGTGCTCCTCGACGACCCGGTCCACGACGGCGCGCACGTCGTCGCGGTCGGTCACGTCGAGCCGGTGGGCGCTCGCCGCCCCGCCGTCGGAGTGGATCTTCTCCACCACGGCCTGGAGGCGGTCCGTCCGGCGTGCGCCGAGCACCACGTGGTGGCCCTCCGACGCGAGCCGGAGCGCCGTGGCCTCGCCGATGCCGCTGCTCGCGCCGGTGACGAGGACGATCTTGGAGGTGCTGGTCCGGGTGTTCGTCTCTGTGCTCATGCCTCCAGGCTGCGGCGCCGCACCAGGCCCAGGAAGGACGCCGTCCTCCTGGGTGCGGCACACCCTGGATACGCGCGGCCGGCCGGGTACCGTCGAAGGCATGACCGCATCACCGCTCGGCGACTACCTGCGCGGCAGGCGTGCGCAGCTGACCCCGGAGGCGCTCGGCCTGCCCGTGTACGGCAGGCGCCGCGTCGTCGGCCTGCGGCGCGAGGAGGTGGCGATGCTGACCGGCGTCAGCGTCGACTACTACGTCCGGCTCGAACAGGGCCGCGAGGTGAACCCGTCACCGCAGGTCCTGGACTCGCTCGGCGAGGTGCTGCGCCTGGACGACGACGGCAGGCAGCACCTCTACCGGCTGGCCGGCCTCAGCCCCCGGCCGGCGAGCCCGGCGGCGGTCGAGGAGGTCGACAGCGCGCTGCTGGAGCTCATGCTCTCCTGGCGGGACAGCCCCGCGCTCGTGTTCGGACGGGCCTTCGACGTGCTGGCGAGCAACCCGCTCGGCGAGGCGCTCTTCTGCGGGTTCCCGTTCTCCCGGAACCTGACCCGTGCGACCTTCCTCGACCCCACCGCGCGCACCTTCTACCCGGACTGGCACCACGTTGCCGAGAACGCCGTGGCCGGGCTCCGCCTGGCCGACGGGCTCACGCCGGGCAACCCGGCGATCCGCGCGATCGTCGACGAGCTGCGCGTGAAGAGCCCGGACTTCGTGCGGCTGTGGGACCAGCACGACGCGCGCGGCAAGCGCCTGACCAGCAAACGGTTCCTGCACCCCCAGGTGGGGCACCTGGAGCTGCGCGTGCACGCCTTCGCCGTCCGCGGTGTGCCGGGCCAGGAGCTCGTCGTCTACCACGCGACCCCGGGCTCGCCGGCCGCCGAGGCGCTGGCCCTGCTCGGCACGATCGCCGCGACGAGAGCGATCGGCTGACGCCGGCCGACTCTGTCATTCTTGACCCGTGACAGACCGGATCCCCACCGGAGTTCCGACCAGGCCGGGACCCCGGCCCAGGGTGGACATCCCGTACCCGCGCCTCTCCCCGGGGCTACGCAGCTACTTCGCGACCGAGGGCGGGGGAGCGACGCTCCTGCTCGCGGCGTCGGCCATCGCCCTGGTCTGGGCGAACGTGGCGGGCGGCTCGTACCACGCGCTGTGGGAGACGCCCGTCAACCTCACGGTCGGCACCTGGGAGCTGCACCTCTCGCTGCACCACTGGGTGAACGACTTCCTCATGGCGGTGTTCTTCTTCGTGGTCGGCGTCGAGGTCAACCGCGAGCTCACCGTCGGCGAGCTGCGCACGTTCCGCGCCGCGTCCGTGCCGCTCTTCGGGGCGATCGGTGGGCTCGCCGTCCCGATCGGCATCTACCTGCTGATCAACCCGTCCGGCCCGGACGCGTCCGGCTGGGGGCTGCCGATGTCCACGGACACGGCGTTCGTCATCGGCGTGCTCGCGCTCGCGGGGCCACGTTGCCCCGACCAGCTTCGCGTCTTCCTGCTCACGCTGGCGATCTTCGACGACATCGGCGCCATCGCCCTCCTCGGCATCTTCTACACCGACGCGATCTCCATGGGCGCGCTGGCGCTCGCGGCGCTGCTCACGCTCGTGCTGTTCGCGATGCGCTGGATCGGCGTCTGGCAGATCCCGCCGTACCTGCTCGTGGGCCTGATCCTGTGGGTGGCGGTCCTCGAGTCCGGGCTGCACCCGACGCTCGCCGGCGTCGTCGTGGGTCTCGCGGTCCCGACCACCCGCCGGGGACGCGACGACGAGGCGCGCCGACATCTCGGGTGGTACGCGCGCGCCCTCATGGAGGAGCTCGACCCGGCCCGCTCCCGCCTCGCCGTCAGCGCGGCGCGGTCGGCGGTCCCCACGAGCGACCGCATCCTCGACGCGCTGCACCCGGTGAGCTCGTACTTCGTGGTGCCGGTGTTCGGGCTGGCCAACGCGGGCGTCGCGCTCACAGGGGAGTCGATCGGCGCGGCCATGTCCAGTCCGGTCACGCTCGGTGTGCTGGTCGGCCTCGTGCTCGGCAAGGGGATCGGCGTCTTCGCCGGTGCGATGGTCGCGCTCGTGACCAGGCTCGGTACCCTGCCCGGCCAGGTGCGCTACGGCCACCTCGCCGGCGGTGCGTTCCTGTGCGGTATCGGGTTCACCATCGCGCTGTTCGTCAGCGAGCTCGCGTTCGACGACGAAGCCCTGATCAACGAGGCCAAGGTGGGCATCATCGTCGGGTCGATCCTGTCCGGCGTCATCGGCATCGTGGTCCTGCGGTACTTCGGTGACCGGCTGCCGCTCTGCTCGCCCCACGAGGCCAGCGGCCCGCCGCCGCTGCCGGAAGGCGCCTGGCGGCCGCCGGCGTGACCGGACGGAGCGATTGTGCCCACAAAGCACGCCGCTTCCGGGCACAATCGCTCGGTCGGTCGCCGCGTCGGAGCGATTGTGCCCACTTCGCGTGCGACTTCCGGGCACAATCGCTCGGTCGCCGCGTCGCCCTGCACGGTTATGCGGCCAGGAACTCCGCCAGCGCGTCCAGGTGATCCCGCACGGGACCGGCCGTGAGGACACCGCTGCCCGCCGACACCTCGTCGGCCGCCGGGACGAGCGCCGTCCGGGCGCGGTCGGCGACCCGGCGGTCGCCGACCGCCATCGCGGCCCGCCCAGCCAGGATCCACAGCACCTCGGCGAGCAGACCGGGCGGCGGGTCAGGGATCCGGCGGACGGCGGCCGCGGCCTCGGCGTCCGCCCCGCGGGCCAGGAGCAGGTGCGGGCGGGCCCAGGGCTCGTAGGGGCCCCAGCGGGTGCCCGCCACGTTGCCGTCGCGGCCGGCCGAGCCACGACCGCCGTCGGCAGGGCCGCCGCCGGCAGAGCCGCCGTGGGCCACACCGCCGCCGGCAGAGCCGCCGCGGGCCGTACCGCCGTCCGCCGCACCGCCATCCGCCGTACCACCCCCGGCCGTACCACCGTCGTCAGCACCGCCGTCCGCCGGTACGCCCCGCCACACCCGCAGAGCGAGCAGCGCCAGCGGGAGCAGCCCGTCCGCCAGCCCGGGCATCCCCGAACCGTCCAGCGACCCGGCCGCCTGCCGGTAGGCCCGCTCGGCGATCTCCACCGGCGCGCCCGACGCCGCGACCCGCAGCGCCGCGAACCACCCCGTGAACACGCCGACCAGCGGCCGCTCGTACCGCTCACCCAGTGCGGCGGCCTCGTCCGCGTGCTGCTGCGCCGTCTCCCACCGGCCGAGGGCCGCCAGCGCCTGCGTCCGCACCAGGTGCCCCAGGATCTCGAACGTGGACAGCCCCTGCCCGGCCCCGAGCGCGATCAGCTCGGCGCCGACGGCGGCCCGCTCGGAGGCCAGGCCCGTACGCTCGAAGCCCGTCAGGTACCGGCCTGCCAGGGCGAACGCGAGCACCGCCGGGTCGCCGGCCCGCCGAGCGAGGGTCTCCGCCTGACGCGCGGCCTCGGGCCCCCGCGGCCGGGGCAGCCCGCGTGACTCCATGGCGACGGTCGCGAGCAGCCGGGCCCGGACGGCGTCGGGCGCGTCCTCCGGGAGGGCGGCCAGCGTGCGCTCGGCGGCGGCGACCACCTCGGCGGCCAGGTCCGCGTCGTCGGACCGCGTCCATGCCCCGGGGACGTCGAACGCGCCGATCACCCGGGCGGTGAGCTCGGGGTCGCCGAGCTGCTCGGCGGCGCGGACGGCGGCCACCCGCTGCGAGCGGGCGGCCGCCAGGCCCTCGCCACCGGACAGCGCAAGGGTGCGCAGGAGCGTCGCCGTCGACTCGAGGCGGCTGCGGGCACCGGCGGCGACCACTCGCTCGTACGCGGAGGCGGTGTCGCGCCAGACGTCGTCGGGCGTGGCCGCGTCGGCGCCGACCTCGTGCCGCAGCACCCGGCCCTCCAGCTCCGCGAGCCGCGGCCCCGGGTCGACGCCGAGCTCGTCGGACAGCATGACTCGCGCCCTGCGGAGCACGGCCAGCGCGTCCGCCTGCCTGCCCGACCGGTACAGCGCGAGCGCCAGCAGGCGCCACGCCTCCTCCCGCCACGGGTGCTCGGCCACGTGCGCGTCCAGACCCGGTACGACGCCGGCCGCGTCGCCCAGCGCGATCCGCACCTCGGCGCGGCGTTCCGTGGCGACGAGCCGCACCTCGGCCAGCCGGGCCCGCTCGGCGACCGCCCACGGCTGGTCCAGTCCCGCGTACGGGGTGCCACGCCAGGCACCGAGTGCCCGGTCGAGCGACGTCCGGGCGGCCGCTGGGGCCAGGTCGCGGGCCTCGGCCACCGCCGTCTCGAACGACCAGGCGTCGACATCGACGTCGCGCAGGGCGTACCCCGGCCCGTCGGTCACGAGCAGCCGGGCGGGTGTGCGTGCCGTCCGCCCGGGCTCGAGGCCGCGGCGGAGCGCCGCGACGAACGTGCGCACGGCCGCCAGCGCGCCCTGCGGCGGTTCGGCCCACAGGTCCTGGACCAGGCGGTCGGCGGTCACCGTGCGGCCGCCCGCCGCGACCAGCCGCGCCAGGACGGCGCGCTGGCGGGGGCCGCCCAGGGCCGCCTCTGCGCCGTCGACCCACGCGGTGACCGGGCCGAGCACCCCGACCCGCACGTCGTTACTCATCGCTTGCTCATCCACGTCCTGGAGATTCGGGGCATGACACAGAAGATCCCTGGGCTCGACCACCAGCGCGTCGCCGTCGGCGACGTCGTCCTCAACGTAGCGGTAGGCGGCTCCGGCAGCCCTGTCGTGCTGCTGCACGGCTTTCCGCAGACCCACCTCATGTGGCGCCACGTCGCGGCGGACCTCGTCCGTGACCACACCGTGATCGTCCCTGACCTGCGCGGTTACGGTGCCAGCGACAAGCCCGCCGAGCTCGACCGCGACACCTACTCGAAGCGGACCATGGCACAGGACGTGGTCGCGCTCGCCGGCGCGCTGGGCCACGAGACGTTCGCCCTCGCCGGCCACGACCGGGGAGCGCTCGTCGCGATCCGCGCAGGTCTGGACCACCCGGACCGGGTCACCCACCTGGCCGTCCTCGACGTCCTCCCGACCCTCGACATGTGGGACGTGCTGCACGGCGCCGACGCCGCCGTCGCGTTCCACCTGTACCTGATGGCCCAGCCGCCGGGCCTGCCCGAGCGGATGATCGAGGCCAGTGCCGACGACTTCTTCGGCTTCTTCCTCGACGCCTGGGGCACCTCCGCCGACGCGATCCCGGCCGACGTCCGGGCCGAGTACCTGCGGGCCTCGCGGGAGGCGGTGCCGTCGATAGTGGCGGACTACCGCGCGTCGGCCGGGATCGACGTCGAGCACGACCGGGCCGACCGGGCAGCCGGACGGCGGCTCGCCATGCCGGTCACCGTGCTCCAGCAGGACTGGGGCGCGGCGCTCGGCTACGACGCGGCCGGCCTGTGGTCCGCGTGGGCCGACGACCTGGAGCACCGGACGCTCGACGCGGGGCACTTCATGGCCGAGCAGTCGCCGCAGGAGGTGGTGGCCCACCTGCGGGCACTCCTGACGCGGTAGGTCACCGCACGTTCGACGAACGGGCGGTCACCGGCGGAAGCGGGCGCGCTTGCGGGACATCGACATGGTGTCCCGCAGGTCGGTGACCGTGACGGCGCCCAGGTACGGCTCGCCGTTGATGAACAGCGTGGGCGTGCCGTGCACCCCGGAATCGATGCCTGCCTGGTAGTCCTTGCGGACGGCGCCGGCGAACCGCTGCGCCGGGTCGCCGACCAGGGCGCTGGTCTCGAGGCCGAGCTGTTCGCCGTACCGGATGATCGACGCGTCGTCGAGGCTGTCCTGGTTCTTGAAGAGCAGGCCCGCCATCGGCCAGAACGCCCCCTGGTGGCCCGCCGCCTCGGCCGCGAGGGCTGCCGTCAGCGCGTACGGGTGCGGTTCGAACAGGGGGAAGTGGCGCCACACCAGGCGGACCTGGCCCTCGGAGCCGTTGACGAGCTCGTGCAGCACGGGCTTGGCCGCACCGCAGTAGGGGCACTCGAAGTCGCCGAACTCCGTGATGGTGAACGGTGCCTCGGGGTTGCCGTACGCCCAGCGGAGGGCGAAGTCACCCTCGTGCGGGCCGGTCTGCAGGGCGTAGGGAGTGGCTCCCGGTACGCCGCCGGTGGTGTCGTCGGTCGTCATGTCCTCATCCTCTCGCAGCTGCCGCGTCCAGCAGGGTCTCGGCCGCCGCGCGGGCCTGGTGCGCCGCGTCCGGGGTGCCCGCGATGGCGGCAGTGGTCTGCGCGCCCTCGGCGAGGATCGCGAGCTGCGGCGCCAGGGTGGCGGGCGCACCGGCGTCCGCCACGAGGCGGGCGACGTACTCCTGGAAGCTGCGCTTCTGCTCGCGGACGGCGTCCACGACCGCCGTCGAGCCGGAGCCGAGCTCGCCGTGCGTGTTGATGAACGCGCACCCGCGGAAGTCCGGCTCCCGGAACCAGGCGTCGAGGAAGTCGAAGATCGCGAGGATGCGCTCGCGGGCCGACGTCGCCCGCTCCGACGCGGACGCGAGGCCGGAGTCCCAGACGGTGGTTCGGTGGTTGAGCACGGCGACGATCAGCTCGTCCTTCGAGGCGAAGAGCGAGTAGATCCGTTTGAGCGAGACGCCCGCCGCCGTCCGTACGGCGTCCATGCCGACGGCCTGGACGCCGTGCGCGTAGAACAGCCCGTCCGCGGCCTCGATCACCGCCTCGCGAGCGGTCTTCTCGTCGAGCATCCGATCTCACCCCACTTTTCGCTCCGCACGACTTGCGCGGAGAACGTTCGTTCTCTACTGTAGCGGATATCGGCAGAGAACGACCGTTCTCCGTCGGGCCACAGGATGGCAAGCGGGAATTCAGGAGAGGAACACATCATGGGTTTCATCACGGTCGGCGCCGAGAACAGCACCACCACCGAGCTCTACTACGAGGACCACGGCACGGGGCAACCGGTCGTCCTCATCCACGGCTACCCGCTGGACGGCAACAGCTGGGAGCGCCAGTCGCGTGAGCTGATCGCCGCCGGGTACCGCGTCATCACGTACGACCGCCGCGGGTTCGGCAAGTCGAGCAAGGTCGGGGCCGGCTACGACTACGACACCTTCGCCGCCGACCTCGACACGGTGCTGAACACGCTCGACCTGCGCGACGTCATCCTCGTCGGCTTCTCGATGGGTACCGGTGAGCTGGCCCGGTACGTGAAGAACTACGGCCACGAGCGCGTCGCCAAGCTCGCGTTCCTCGCGTCGCTCGAGCCGTTCCTCGTCGCGACCGACGACAACCCGACCGGCGTGCCGCAGTCGGTCTTCGACGGCATCGAGGAGACCGCTCGCGCCGACCGGTTCGCCTGGTTCACGAACTTCTACCAGGACTTCTACAACCTGGACGAGAACCTCGGCAGCCGGATCAGCCAGGAGGCCGTCACGGCGAGCTGGAACACGGCGACGGGCAGCGCGCCGGTCGCGGCCTACGCCGTCGTCTCGGCCTGGATCGAGGACTTCCGGGCCGACGTCGAGGCGGTGCGCGCCGCGGGCAAGCCGTCCCTGATCCTGCACGGGACCAAGGACAACATCCTCCCGATCGACGCGACGGCCCGCCCGTTCCACAAGGCGTTCCCCGAGGCGGAGTACGTCGAGATCGAGGGCGCGCCGCACGGCCTGCTCTGGACCCACGCGGCCGAGGTGAACGAGGCGCTGCTGGCCTTCGTCAAGGCCTGACGCGCGGGTAGGAACGGGCCCGCTCCTCCGCGATCAGCGGGGGAGCGGGCCCGTGTACGTGGCGCGGGCCGCTGCGACATCGGCCATGTGGGCGTCGCTCCACTCGCCCAGGGCAGCGAAGACGGAGTGGAGGCTGCTGCCTAGCTCGGTGATCTCGTACTCCACGCGCGGCGGTACCTCCGCGTAGATCCTGCGCCGCACCAGGCCGTCCCGTTCGAGCTGGCGCAGGCGCTGCGTGAGCACCTTCGGCGTCACGCCGATGCGCCGCTCCAGCTCGACGAAGCGCTGGGTGCCGTGGGCCTGCAGCACCCACAGGATCGGCGTCGTCCACCGGCTGAAGACGAGCTCCACGACCGGTGAGATGGGGCAGGCGGTGGCCGGGTCGTCGTCGGGCTGCGGCGACCACGTGCTCGTGGTGGCTCTCGCGTTCGGCATGGCAGGCTCCAATACTTTCCTGAGGGAACCTACTGTACTCAGGCTCGTAACGTCGGCGGCGGAGCGGCCGGAGGGGTCGCCGGGCCCCGGTTCGGGGCCGTGTCGCACGAGCCAAGGAGCACTCATGATCGTCGTCACCGGAGCCACCGGAAACATCGGCCGACCGCTGGTCGCCGAGCTCGCCCGACGGGGCCATGACGTCACAGCCCTGTCGCGCGCGGGCACCGCCCCGCTCGACGACCCCCGGGTCCGCGGCGAGCGCGCGGACCTTGCCGACCCGGACAGCCTGCGCACCGCCGTCGACGGCGCGGAGGCGTTGTTCCTCCTGGTGCCGGGCTCGGGTGAGCACCTGGACACCGAGCGGATCATCGGCACGGCCGCCGATGCGGGCGTGCGGCGCCTCGTCCTGCTCTCGTCGCTCGGCGCGGCGACGCGGTCCGGATCGGTCTCGCACGGACCCCTCGCCCAGCTCGAGAAGCTGGTGCAGGGGTCGGGCCTCGACTGGACGGTGCTGCGGCCAGGGGACTTCGCCAGCAACGCGTTCGCCTGGGCGCCGTCGGTCCGCGCGGAGCGCACCGTGCGCGCGCCGTTCGGCGACGTCGCACTGCCCGCCGTCGACCCGTCCGACATCGCCGAGGTCGCGGCGGCCGCGCTGGTCGACGACGGCCACGCGGGCCGCACCTACGCGCTCACCGGTCCCGCCGCGGTCTCGCCGCGCGAGCGGGCCCAGGCGCTCGCCGAGGCGCTCGGCGTCCCCCTGAACTTCGTCGAGCTCACGTACGAGGAGGCACGGGCCGGGATGCTCGCGTACATCCCGGAGCACGTGGTCGACGGCACCCTGGCGATCCTGGGCGAGCCGCTCCCGGAGGAGCAGGTGGTGAGCCCGGACGTGGAGACCGTGCTGGGCCGGCCCGCGCGCACCTTCGCCGACTGGGCGCGGCGGAACACGGCGGCGTTCGCGGCCTGACGGGCACAGTGCCCCGGCGGCTGACTCGCTGGATCCGGTCCGGTGAGTCAGTCGCCTGGTCCGACCAGGCGACTGACTCAAGCCCCCTCGGCGCAACGAGTCAGCATGCTGGTCCGTGACCAGATCCGTCCGCCTCGCGACCCGATCCGGCCTCCCGCCCCGGCGCCGGCGCGCCCAGACTGGAGACATGAACCGAGCGCTGATCGTCGTAGACGTCCAGGAGTCCTTCCGTGTCCGCCCGCAGTGGGCCGACACCCTCAACCCGGGGATCGCCCAGCCCGTCAACCGGCTCGTCGACCTGGCCCGTGCGGCCGGGGACCTCGTCGTCTGGGTGCTGCACACCGAACCAGGCACTGGCAACGCGTTCGACCCGGAGTCCGGCAACGTCCGGCTGTTCGCCGAGCTGAGCGAGCCCCTGCCCGACGAGCCGGTGCTCCGCAAGACGTCGCACAACGCGTTCACGACCACCAACCTGCAGCAGATCCTCACCGCGCACGGCGTCGCGGAGCTGCGCGTCTGCGGCATCCGGGCCGAGCAGTGCGTCGAGACCACCACCCGGGTCGGCTCCGACCTCGGCTACGCCATGACGTTCGTGAGCGACGCCACCAGCACCGACCCGCTCGGCCGGTTCAGCGCCGCCGACATCCTCGAACGCACCGAGGCAGTGCTCCGTGACCGGTTCGCACGGATCGCCACCGTCGCGGAGCTCGAGTCCGAGGCAGATCCTGGGGCGGGGGCCGAGGTGGGCGTGACAGCATCAGCCTCGTGACCACTGTCGTCTTCGTGCTGCTGCCCGGGGTCCACCTGCTCGACCTGGCGGGCCCCGCGCAGGCCTTCTTCGCGGCGGGCGACTTCGGCCGGCCCTACGACCTGCGGTACGTGTCCGGCGTCGAGCCCGATGGTTCCGTGGACGGCGGGGCCGGCGGCCCGCGGCCCGACGCCGGCGTGGTCGCCTCGGCGCAGGGCCTCCCGCTCGTGGCGGGAACCGACTGGCCGGAGCTCGGCCCCGACGACCTCGTCGTCGTGCCCGGGTGGCGGGTCGACGGCGTCAAGGCCGCCTGGCCCCGGGTGAGTGCCCCGCTGCGCGAGCGGCTCGCGGCCCACCACGGCGCGGGCGGCACCGTCGCGAGCGTGTGCGCGGGGGCGGACGCCCTCGGCCAGGCCGGCCTGCTGGACGGCCGGCGCTGCACCACGCACCATGCCGTCCAGGACGATCTCGCCGCCCGCTACCCGCTGGCGCACGTGGTCAAGGACGTCCTGTTCACGACGGACGGCGGAGTGGTCACCTCCGCGGGCATCGCGAGCGGCATCGACCTCTCGCTGCACCTGCTCGCGATGCGGCACGGCCCCGCGCTCGCCGCCCGGGTGGCCCGCGAGATGGTGGTGTACACCCGCCGGAACGGGACGGAGCCGCAGGCCAGCGCGATGCTGCGACACCGGTCGCACGTCGACGACACGGTCCACCGGGTACAGAACCATATCGACACCCACTTCGCGCAGACCCTGCCGCTCACCGAGCTGGCCGCGCACGCCGGTGTCGCCGCGCGCACGCTGACCAGGCTGTTCACCCAGGCAGCCGGGATGACGCCGCTGCGCTACCAGCAGCTGCTGCGGCTCGAACGGGCGGAGCACCTGATCGGGCACGGGGCCACGGTCGAGTCGGCGGCCCGCACGGTCGGCTTCCAGGACCCGCGAATGCTGCGCCGCCTCCGCAACGCCCCCCACCCCGCCCGTTGAGTGCTGGATATTTGTGCGTTTGGCAGCCCCAGGCGCACAAATATCCAGCACTCAACGAGGTTTGGGTCAGGCGCCCGCGCCGCCGTCCACCTGCAGGATCGTTCCCGTGACGTATGAGGCCCGGTCGCTGAGCAGCCAGGCCGCTGCCTCGGCGATCTCCTCGGGCTGGGCGCCCCGGCGCAGCGGGATCCCGGGCGTCAGCTGCTCCATCAGTCCGGGAGTGTGCTCCTCCCAGGCCTCGATCATCGCGGTGTACGTGCCGCCGGGGGAGACCGCGTTGACCCGGATGCCCTCCGGCCCGTAGGTGACGGCGGCCGACTCGGTGAGGCTGTTCACGCCCCTCTTCATCGCGCCGTAGGCGGGCAGCACGGGGTTGGCCCGCAGGCTGCCGATGCTGGTGTTGTTGACGATGGCGCCGGTACCCGCCGTGGCCCGGATGGCGTTGATCTCCGCGACCATGGCCAGCCACGGCCCGCGCAGGTTCACGGCGTAGAGGCGGTCGAAGTCGGCCTCGGAAACCTGGTCCAGCGGCTCGGGCGGGGTGAACGTGGCGCCGTTGTTGAACGCGACGTCCATGCGTCCGTGCAGCTTCACCACCTGGTCGACGGCGGCGCGCACGCTGTCGGCGTCGGACAGGTCGGCCACCGCGTAGTCCGCGGTGCCGCCCGCCGCCCTGACCTCGTCGGTCACAGCCTTGAGCTGCGATTCGGTGCGGGCCGTGAGGAACACCGCTGCGCCCTCCCGGGCGAACAGGCGGGCCGAGGCCGCGCCGATGCCGCGGCCCGCGCCCGTGATGAAGGCGACCTTGCCGGCCAGCAGGCCGGCTCCGGTCGTCGTGGTGGTCGCTTCGGTGGTTGGTGTGCTCATACCGTCGAGCCTGCGCCGGGCACCGGGGCCCATCCAGGCAGCGCGAGTACCTGGCTACCGTTCCGCCGTCTGCGCATACTTCAAGGTATGGACCGAGCAGAGCTCGCGACGTTCCTGCGCGGCAGACGGGAACGGATCACGCCCGCCGACGTCGGCCTGCCCGCCGGACCGCGCCGCCGTACGCCGGGCCTGCGCCGCGAGGAGGTGGCGCAGCTCGCCTACATCTCCACCGAGTACTACACGCGGCTGGAGCAGGCCCGTGGCCCGCACCCGTCACGCGAGGTGCTGAGCGGCCTCACCCGGGCGCTGCGCCTGTCCGACGCCGAGCGCGGCTACCTGCACGAGCTCGCCGGCGTGCCCCCGGGCCCGCCCCCAGGACCGCCGCGCGAGGTCCGGCCGAGCGTCCGGCTCATGCTGGACCGGTTGCCGCAGGCCGCTGCCTTCGTCACCTCCGCGACCCTCGAGGTCGTCGCCTGGAACCGGCTCGCGGCGGCGCTCATGGAGGACTGGTCGGCGCTGCCCCGTCGTGAGCGCAACCTCGCCCGCCGGGCGTTCCTCGGCTCCCAGGCGCCGGGGGAGCGGCTGTACGGGGTCTCGGACGCCGGCGAGTTCGCCCGCTCGTCCGTCGCCCGGCTCCGCACCACGGCGGCCCGGTACCCCGACGACCCCGAGGTGACCGCGCTGATCGACGAGCTCCTCGCGGGCAGCCCGGAGTTCGTCGACCTGTGGACGGCGGGCGACGTGCGGGCCGAGCACGTGCTGCGCAAGTCGTTCCGGCACCCGCTGGTCGGCCTGGTGACCGTGAACTGCGACGCCCTCGACCTCACCGACCAGGATCAGCACGTGGTGGTCTACACGGCGGACCCGGGATCGCCGTCGGAAGAGGCCCTACGCCTCCTGGCGGTCATCGGCACGCAGCGCATGGACGTCCCCACCTGAGCGCCCACGGCCAGGTGGCTGGGGGTCACAGGAGCAGGCCGACCACGACGGCGATGACCGCCAGCAGCGGGACGAGGCCCTGCTTCAGCGCCGCGTCGCGCTTGGTCGGGTCCGAGATCACCAGCACGAGCGCCGCCGCGGCCATCGAGCCGGTTCCGGCGAGCACGAGGGCCGCACCCGCCGCCGTCGACCCTGCGGCCGTGAGGACGATGCCGATGCCGGCGACGATCGCGAGGAACAGGTTGTAGTAGCCCTGGTTGAGGGCCATCGGCCGGGTCGCCTCCGCCTGTTCCGCGGTCATCCCGAACGTCGCCAAGGTCTTCCGGTCGGTCCAGGCGAAGGCCTCCAGGTAGAAGATGTAGACGTGGACCAGGGCTGCGACGCCCGCGAGCACGAGACCGGCGATCAGCATGTTGACTCCTTGGCTGTGGCATGACCTGCGGGCATGCACCCGCAGTATGTCAGGGCAAGGGTCAGGTCAGCGCGACGGCGGCGCGTTGTCCGGATGCGCCCCGCCGTCCAGCCGCGCCTTGAGCGCGGCGAGCGGGGAGTCCCAGTCCCGCGCGAGGGCCGCGAGGAACTGCTGGGCCACCTGCATGGGCGTCGAGTGCAGCCGGTAGCGCACCCGGCGGCGCTCGCCGGGTTCGGGAATCACCAGCCCGGCGTCCGTCAGCAGGGTCAGGTGCTTCGCGATCGCCTGCCGGGTGATGGGCAGCCGGCCGGACAGGTCCGTCGCCGTCGCGGGGCCGCGGGCCGCGAGCTCGCCGAGGATCGCGCGCCGGGTCGGGTCGGCGAGGGCGGCGAAGACCTGCTCGGCGACCTTCTCCGGCTCGTTCACGGGACCGTCGTTCACGCGGCAGCGAGATGTGCGGCGAGCTCGCCGAGCTCCCGCTCCCACCCGGTGACGTGGTCCGGATATGCCACCGCGTGGTCGTCGGCGGGGAACTGCGCGAAGCCCGTCTCCGTCACGGTCAGCTGGGTGCTCGTCCCGGCGGGGTCGCCGGCCGGCTCCAGCGTGAACTCGACGTAGGTGCGGCGCGGGTCGTCCTCGGGCATGCCGTGGATCTGCCAGGTGAAGGCGAAGGCCGTCGGCTCCTCCACACGTTCGACGCGGAGGTCGTGGCGGGCGCCGTCGTCCCACGCGATCCGGGCGGTGCCGCCCGGGCGCAGGTCGATGTCGGCGTGGTGGCCGAACCAGGACGCCAGGCCTTCCGCGGTGGTGACGGCGGCCCAGACGGTGGCGGGCGGGTGGCCGAGCTCGATGGTCCGCACTATGCGATCGGGGAAGGACATGCCTCGGAGCCTATGCCCGGCCACGCCTTGACGCAACCAATCGGTTGCCATAGTGTCGCAATCATTCGGTTGCGATACGGCGCGGCCGCTGCCCACCCGGAGGAACGCATGGACGTACGGACGCAAGCGGTTCCCGCCGCGCCGCCGTCGGCCCGCCGCACGCTCTCGACGCTCTTCGCGGCGAACTTCGTGCTCGGTACCGCCGAGACACTGGTGATCGGCCTGCTGGTGGTGATCTCGGGTGACCTCGGCGTGTCGGTGCCCGCCGCCGGAGGTCTGGTCACCGCCTACGCCGTCGGCCTGGCCGCGGGCGGTCCGCTCCTGACCATGGCGACCGTGCGGCTCGACCGGCGGACGGTGGTCCGCGGCTCCGTGGCCGTCTTCGTGGTGGGCAACCTGCTCGCCGTCGTCACCGCCGACTACCTGACCTTCCTGGTCGCGCGCGGGGTCACCGGTGCACTGCACGGCCTCTTCCTGGCGACGGCGTTCACGGTCGCCACCGCCGTCGTCCCACGCGAGGCGGCCGGCCGGGCGATGGCAGCGATCCTCCTTGGCAACACGCTGGCCGGGGCGTTCGGCGCCCCGCTCGGGACGGCGCTCGGACAGGTCGCCGGCTGGCGCGGCGCCTTCGTCGCCGTGGCGGCGCTCGGCGCGCTCGTCCTGGCCGCGTGCTGGTTCCTGGTCCCGTCCCTGCCTGGTGCGAGCGCGGACGACGCCGGACGCGGGCAGCTGCGGAACGCCTTCGCGCCCCGGGTGCTCGCGCTGCTCGTCGTCTGCTTCCTGGTTTTCGCCGCCTCGTGCGCCGCCTGGAGCTACGTGGTGCCGTTCCTCGGGGAGGTCACCGGGGTCTCCGGTGCCATGGTCGGGGTCTACCTGATGATCTACGGCGCGGCGACGGCCGCCGGCGCCTACGTGGGCGGCCGCCTGGCGGACTGGGACGCGTCGCGCGCGCTGGTCCTCGGGTTGACCGGCCTGACGCTGTCGCTGGTGGCGCTGTGGTTCCTCGGTTCGTCGCCGGTCATGGTTGCGCTGATCCTGGCGCTGCTCGGCCTGTGCACCATGGGGATGGCGCCGTCCCTGCAGCACCGGGTGGTCGGTCTGGCGGGGCCGGGCGCGCCGCTCGCGCAGTCGCTGCCCGCGTCGGCCGCGAACGTGGGCGTCGCGACGGGAGCCGCGGTCGGCGGCCTCGCGATCACCGGGTTCGGCGTGCCGGCCGCTGTCGCGGTGGGCGCCCTGATCGGTGCGGTGGCGATCCCGGTCGCGATGGCCACGAGCCGGCTGCGGCCGGTCCGGGAATAGGGGACGCGCGTTCGTGGCTCCGTCTCGTATGGAATGGGACATGACGACGCTGAAGCGCGAGCAGCTACCCGCTGACGCGACCCTGGTGCGGTCCGGTGCCCTGTGGGCACTGATCGTGTCCGGAGCCGCGACGCTCGAGACGGCGGGCGGCCGCCGGACGATCCTGCCCGGCGACGCGGTGCTCGTCGATCCCCGGACGGCATACCGGCTCACCGCCGATGTCGACACCGACCTCGTGCACGGAGACCTCTGGCGGACGGCCCCCGCCACGCCGTGGTCGAGCCCGCTGGTCCTGCGGGGGTTCGGCGACGAGCACCGCGGCGTCGTCGCGCTCGTGACCACCTGCCCGCTCAGCGTGGAGTGCAAGGCTGACCGGTTCGCCGCGGCCTACGCGGGCCTCATCGGCGCGGCGATCTCAACCATGCCCCGACCGGCAGAGATGGTCGGCGGCCCGGCCGGCGGCGGACCCGGCCCGGCCGACGACCCGGAGGTGGCCGAGGTGGTCGCCGCCCTCGCGGCGAGCCCGGGCGAGCGGTGGACCCTCGACCGGATGGCCGGCCTGGTGCACCTGTCGCGCTCGGCGCTGACCGAGCGGTTCCGCCGTGCGACCGGGCACAGCCCGATGCGGATGCTGCGCGAGGTGCGCATGAACCGGGCCCGCACCCTGCTCACCAAGCGGTGCCTGGCGGTCACGCGGGTGGCGTTCGAGGTGGGGTACGGGTCGGTCGCCGCGTTCAGCCGGGCGTTCGCCGCGGACCACGGGGTCTCGCCGCTCACGTGGCGGGCGTCAGGAGCGGGGTATCCGCAGGAGCGCCCAGCCGATCCCCGCTGCCACCGCCGCGCCCGCGCCGACCAGCAGCAGCGATCGGACGCCGTACCCGTCCAGTAGTGCTCCGCCCAGCGCGGAGCCCGCCGTGATCGCCACCTGGAAGGCGGTGACGCTGAGCGCCATCGCGGACTCCGTCCGCTGGGGCTCGACGCGTGCGCCCCAGAGCTGGACGACGACAGGGATCATGTTGAACGCGAAGCCCCACAGGACCACCGCGACGGCCAGCACCGGCACGGACGAGGCGTTCGCCGTGAGCACCAGGGAGATGCCGAGCGCGACCGGCGCGGCTCCGGCCAGCGGGCGCAGCCAGCGCGCGAGCATCCCAGCCACGATCGTGCCGGTGACGGCGCCAGCGCCCCAGGCAAGCAGCATCCAGGTGGTCGCGCCGGGATCGATGCGATCGATCGCGAGGCGGATGTACGGGTAGGCCGCGAAGTTGCCGAGCGCGACCAGCACCACGCACCCGATGCCCGCCATCAGCCGCCCGTTCCGCAGGGCCTCGCGCAGCATCCGCAGGCCGGCCGTCGGGTGGGCAGGGACGGAGGGAAGGGCCACGGCGAGGGCGACCGCGCTGATCGCGCAGAGGACGGCGGCGCCCCCGAACGCCGTCCGCCAGCCGACGGCGTCGCCCACTATCGAGCCGAGCGGGACGCCGAGCACCGTCGCGATGCTGACACCGAACGAGATGGCCGACGACACCAGGCGTTCCTTGCCCGGGGCGGCGTGGGTGCCGACGCCGAAGGCGAACGACCAGTACCCGGCGATCGCGATGCCGAGCAGGAGGCGGCCGATCAGCAGCACGGCGAAGCTGGGTGCGACGGCGACCGCGAGGTTCGACACCGTGGCGGCGGCGAGCAGGCCCAGCATGACCTTGCGCCGGTCCGTCCGGGGGAGGAGCACGGCGATGCTCGGCGCCGTGAAGGCCCCGGCGATCGCCGTAGCGGCCACGGCAAGGCCGGCCGTGCCCTCGCTCACGCCGATGTCGGCCGCCAGGCCGGGCAGGACGCTCGCGGGCAGGAACTCGCTGGCGACCAGGATGGCGATCCCGGACGCGAGCGCGACGACCGGTGTCCAGGTCGTGCGGGGCGGGGTGCTCAGGTCAGTGCTCGGTGGTGATGACTGTGCGGGCACAGTGGTGCTCTGGGTGGGCATGCCTCAAGCCTGGACGTCGCAGGCTCCGCCCGGTTGATCCCTCGACGCCCCCAGTTGATCGGTCGGCCAGGAAGCGTCAGGACGCGCTCGTCGCGGTGCGGGCAGCCCGGTCCTGGTGCCAGGCGCGGATGCCCGCGACCACCGAGGCCGCGATGACGACACCAGCGACCACGTACGCGACGGGCCGTACCGACGGGTCCGACGCCGCGAGGTACCCGAGCACCGTGATGAGGACCGCCCAGCTCAGCGCCCCGAACACGTTCGCGGTGAGGAAGCGCAGGTACGACATGCCGCCGACCCCCGCGATCACCGGGACGAACACACGCGCCCACGGCATGTAGCGGCCGATGACGACCGACCACCAGCCGAACAGCTCGTAGAACCGTTCGGTGCGCACCACCATCGACTGCACCCAGCGGCCCTTCCGGGAGCTGAGGTACGGCCGCCCGTACCTGCGGCCCAGGAGGAACGCGACCTGGTCGCCAGCCACCGCCGCGACGCCGACGCCGATCGCCAGCACCCAGATGTCGATGCGGTCGGTGCTGCCTGCGACGATGCCGGCGCCGAACAGCAGGCCGTCCCCGGTGAGGAACGGGATGAAGACACCGACGAAGAACGCGGTGCCGACGAAGACGAGGCCCCAGACGACCAGGTAGAACGCGAGAGGTCCGAGCACGTCGAGCCAGCCGGCGACGTCGTCGGAGACCGTGGTTCTGAGCATCGGGGGCGCCCTCCGGTCCGATGAGGAAATCCTGTTAGGACACCCTAAGGCGTAGGAAGCCGAATCCGGTCAGGTCAGGCGCCCGGACGGTCGACGACGCGCGACATCACGAGCGCCGTCCGTGTCTTGACCACGTGCGTGACCGTCCGGATGCGCTCCACCACGTGCTCTATCTGCTCCATGTTCGCGGCCATGACGTGCACCATCGCGTCGGCGTCGCCGGTAATGGTCGAGACCCGGACCACCTCGGGGATGGGCGCGAAGTCGCGCTCGAGCACCGCGGGGGAGACGATGCCGGAGCAGAAGATCTCCACGTACCCCTCCAGCGTCCAGCCCATCGCCTGCGGGTCCACCCGCACGGTGAAGCCAGCGATCTCCCCACGGGCGATCATGAGATCCACCCGGCGCTTCACGGCGGGCGCGGAGAGGCCGACGACGCTGCCGACCTCCTGGTACGTGGCACGTCCGTCGCGCAGCAGCTCGCCGACAATTGCCCGGTTCACGGCATCCATGAACGAATCGTTCAGTACGGCGCGCGATTGCGCAAGAAACCGTGGCTGAATGCACAACGGAAGCAGGGTTGTTGTGAATCGGTACGCACGTAGCCTCACGCCATGACGCAGACCACCGCGCCCCTGACGCAGACCAGCGCGCAGCGCACCGCCACGCCGCGGCACTACCTCATGTGCCCGCCCACGTACTTCGACGTCGTCTACGCCATCAACCCCTGGATGGACCCGTCGTCGCCCGTCGACACCGCCAAGGCGCTCGCCCAGTGGGAGGCGCTGCGCGCCGCCTACGAGGCCCGCGGCCACCGCGTCGACGTGATCGAGCCCGAGCCCGGCCTGCCCGACATGGTCTACGCGGCCAACGGCGGGATCGTGGTGGGCGGGCGCGCGCTCGCCGCCCGGTTCACCTACCCGGAGCGCGCGGCCGAGGGCCCGGCGTACGACCGCTGGTTCGGCACCCCCGCGGCCGAGGGCTACCGCCGGCTCGGCGAGGCCGTCGAGACCATGGAGGGCGAGGGCGACCTGCTGCTGATCGGCAAGCTGCTGCTCGCGGGCACCGGCTTCCGCACGACGCCCGCCGGCCACGCCGAGGTGGCCGAGCGCCTGGAGCTGGCCGAGCAGGGCGTCGAGCTCGTCCCGCTCGAGCTCGTCGACCCGCGCTACTACCACCTCGACACCGCTCTCTCGGTGCTCGACGACGGCGCCGTCTCCGGCGAGACGGTCGTGGCCTACTACCCCGAGGCGTTCAGCCCGGCGGCGCAGGAGACGCTGCGCCGCCTGTTCCCCGACGCGATCCTCGTGGGCGCCGACGACGCCGCCGTGCTCGGCCTGAACGTCGTGTCCGACGGGCTGCACGTGTTCCTCAGCGACCGCGCCCGCGACTACGCCGACGCGCTCAAGGAGCGGGGCTTCGTGCCGGTCGGCGTCGACCTGTCCGAGATCTTCAAGGGCGGCGGCTCGGTCAAGTGCTGCACGCTCGAGCTGCGTCCCGCCACCACCGAGGAGACCCGATGACCACGGTCCCGTACCTGGACGTCGCCGCGACCGCCCGCTGGGTGGCCCGCCGCGGCCCCGAGGCGGCCATCGCCGCCCTGACCGACGCGCTGGAGCGCGACTTCGCACGCTGGCCCGAGCTCGACAAGCGGCCGCGTATCGCGTCGCACTCGAAGGAGGGCGTGATCGAGCTCATGCCGACCTCCGACGCGGAGACCTACGGCTTCAAGCTGGTCAACGGGCACCCGCTGAACCCGTCGCGCGGGTTCCAGACGGTGACGGCGATCGGCATGCTCGCCGACGTCGGCAACGGCTACCCGACGTTCCTCGCCGAGATGACGCTGCTCACCGCGCTGCGCACGGCCGCGACCTCCGCGCTGGCCGCGCGGTACCTCGCGCCGGCGGAGTCGCGGACCCTCGCGCTGATCGGCTGCGGCTCGCAGGCCGAGTTCCAGGCGCTGGGCATGCGCGCGGAGCTGGGCATCGAGACGCTCCGTATCTTCGACGTCGACCCGCTCGCCATGGAGAAGCTGGCCAGGCACGCCAAGGCGCTCGGCTTCGACGTGGTCATGGCGGTCGACGCCGCTGACGCCGTCCGCGGCGCCGACGTCATCACGACCTGCACCGCCGACAAGCAGAACGCGACGGTGCTGCACGACGCCGACGTCACCGGTGGGGTGTTCATCAACGCGATCGGCGGCGACTGCCCGGGCAAGACCGAGCTGGACGCGGCGATCATCGCCCGTGCGAGCGTCTTCGTGGAGCTGCCCGAGCAGACCCGCATCGAGGGCGAGATCCAGCACCAGGCGCCGGACTTCCCCGTCACCGAGCTGTGGCAGGTCGTCACGGGGGCCGCACAGGGCCGCCGGAGCCAGGACGAGCTGATCGTGTGGGACTCCGTCGGGTTCGCCGTTGAGGACTGGACCGCGCTGAAGTTCGTGCTGGAGGACGTGACGGCGAACGCCCCGGAGCTGCTGCAGCACCTGGACCTCATCGCGGAGCCGCAGGACCCGAAGGACCTGTTCTCCCTGGTCGCGGAGGCCTGACCCTCCCCCTCCGTGGGGTGGGGGGGGATTTTTTTTTCAAGCGCGCCCCCGGAACCAAAAAAAAAACAAACACCAAG
>NZ_JBHXBG010000002.1:23793-65817 GCF_042726755.1 Promicromonospora sp. NPDC060271
TGTTTTTTGTGGGTTTTTTTTTTTCCAACGGGCCACCCTTCAAAAAAAAAACCCAGCACTCAACGAGGAGGGTGGGGGCGAGGTTCGGCGCCCGCTACGGCAGCGTCCAGCGCTGGACGGTGCTCCCGTCGCAGTTGGCTATCTCGGTGCGGGTGCCGTCGGTCTGCACCCGGCCGACGGGCTGCAGGCAGCGTCCCGACTGCGGGTTGCGCAGCGCCAGCGTGCCGCTGGTCGAGGCCCACTGCTGGGCTCCGGTGCCGTTGCAGTCCCAGAGCTGGACGGCGGTGCCCGCCGCGGTGCCGCCGCCCGACACGTCGAGGCACTTGCCGAGCGCGCGGACGGTGCCGTCCGTGCCGACCGTCCACTGCTGGGCGGCGTTGCCGTTGCAGTTCGCGAGCTGGATCGGCGTGCCGTTCGCCGTGGCTGCTCCCGCGACGTCGAGGCAGATGCCGTTGCTCGCCCGGATCGTGCCCGTGCGGCTGCCTCCGCCGCCCGTCGAGTCGTACACGCGCACGTAGTCGACGACCATCTGCTGCGGGAACTGCGTGCTCCCGTCGGGGTAGCCGGGCCAGTTGCCGCCGACCGCGACGTTCAGGATGAAGAAGAACGGCTGGTTGAAGACCCACGGGTTGCTGCCCGTGTTCGCCGGCGTGAAGGTCTGGTACGCGTTCCCGTCCACGAGCCAGGTGATCGAGTTGGGGCTCCAGTCGATCGCGAAGGTGTGGAAGTCGTCGGCGAAGGACCAGTTCTGCGGGTGCTGGTACGACCCGGTGATGGGGTTGGCGCCCGAGTAGCCCGGGCCGTGCAGCGTCCCGTGCACGCGGTTGGGCTCGCGGCCGATGTTCTCCATGATGTCGATCTCACCCGAGTTCGGCCACGGCGTGCCCGGGAACTGGCCGCCGAGCATCCAGAACGCGGGCCAGATGCCCTGCCCGCGCGGGATCTTGATCCGCGCCTCCAGGCGACCGTACTGCGGCTGGACCTTGCCCTTGGTCGTGAGCCGGGCGGAGGTGTAGCCGCCGCCCTCCTGGCGGGCGGTGATCACCAGGTTGCCGTTGCCGTCCAGGGCTGAGTTGTTCCGGGAGCTCGTGTAGTTCTGCAGCTCGTTGTTGCCCCAGCCGCCTGCGCCGGTCTCGAAGTTCCAGTTGGCGCCGTTGGGCGCGCTGCCCGCGGCGCCGTTGAACTCGTCGGACCAGGTCAGGGCTGCGGCCTGGACCGCGGCGTCCTGTGCGGCGGCGGTCTCCGACGCCGGCGTGGCCCGGCCGTCGGACGCCCTGGGTGCCGCCGCGGCGGAGGTGACGAGCGAGGCCGACAGGACCAGGGTCAGGGCCGCCACCGCCGTCAGGCCGGTGCGGGTGGTGCGGTGTCTCGTGCTACGCATCGAACGCTCCTTCGCGAACATGTCTCTCCCGCCGCACGGAACCGCGCGACGGGCACAGCAGCGGCAGTCGCGCGTGCACTCCGGTGTGTCACGGGCGATGCGTGAGTGATGACGAAACGGTGCTCACGAGAAGTATTCGGCGCCGTGCCACGGCGCACAACGGGCGGACCGGTACATACGGGTTTTCCCCGACGCTGTCCCACGGCGGGCCGGAGCGCGTGGAACGCGGACGGCGCCCGGCCGCGAGTGCGGTCGGGCGCCGTCGTGCGGTCGCCGGGGATCAGGCGGCGGTCGTGACCTCGATGCGCTGCGGCGTCGTGCCGGCGAAGACGCCGGGGACGGTGACCGTCAGCACGCCGGCGTCGTAGGACGCGGTGACGGCGTCGCCGTCCACCGTCCTCGGCAGCGTGACCGTGCGGCGGAACGAGCCGAAGCGGACCTCCGAGATACGGCGGCCCTCGGACTCCTGCGAGCGCTGGTCCTTGCGCTCGCCGCGTACGACGAGCTTGCGGCCCTCGACCTCGACGGTGATGTCGTCGGCCGGGTTCACACCCGGCAGGTCGAGGCGGGCGACGAGGTCTTCACCCTCGCGGTAGACGTCGGCAGCGGGCACGGGGCCCTGGGCGACGGCGGACTGCGGGCTCCACGGGTCGCGGAGCCACGTGTGGGTGAACGGCGAACGGGTCAGGACGGTGGTCATGGTGTTCTCCTCCGGATGGGATTGATACCAGGCTCAACCTGAGTCGACCCGACTCAATTTCCGGGTTCGCCGACGGCGGACGACGTGTCAGACGTACAGGTCACCCGGGTGACCCAAACGTCTGACACGTCGGGTCAGTGCCGGGTGATCGTGAGGGTCGCGTCAGTGGCGGCGCCCGGCCCCCGGTCGGCCGTCCCGACCGACAGCTCCGCCGTCCCGCCGACCGGGAACGTGAGCAGCGGGCTCGTGTGCCCGAAGTCCACACCGGCCAGCACCGGCTTGCCGCGCAGGGCGGGCTGGCGGGCGACGATCTCGTCGAGCGCCGCGCGTGTCACGCCCGAGCTCGCCTGGAACCGGCCGATCACCAGGCCGGTGACGCCGTCCGCGCCCGGCAGCTGGAGCAGGGACGTGAGGCAGCGCGCGACGTGGGCGGCGTCCGACTCGAAGTCGTCCTCGAGGAAGAGGAGCGCGCCGTCGAGCGACGGCATGTACCCGGTGCCCTGCAGCAGGTTGAGCGTGCCGAGGTTGCCGCCGACGATCCGGCCAGAGGTCTGCCCGGGGCGCAGTGCCCACCAGCCCTCGTTCGGCACGGGGGTGCGGGCGTCCTGGTCGGCGAACCACAGGTCGTCGGTCCAGGCTTTCGCGGGTTCGACGGCGATCGGGGCATCGCTCATGACCGCCGCGCGGAACCAGTCCCCGGTGGGCTCGAAGTGGTCGCGCATGCCCCAGCTCGACCAGTGCGGGCCCGAGTACGTGACCAGACCGGTGCGGGCGAGGATCGCGTTCTGCAGCGCGGTGATGTCCGAGTAGCCGCAGAACACCTTCGGGTTGGCGGCGATCAGGTCGAAGTCGAGGTGGGGGAGCAGCTCGTTGCTGTTGAAGCCGCCGATCACGGTGAGGATCCCGGCGACGTCCGGGTCGGCGAACGCCGCGTGCAGGTCCGCGGCCCGGTGCTCGATGGTGCTGCTGCGGAACTGGTCGTCCTCGTCGACGTGCTCGCCGAACGTGAGGGTGAGGCCCATGGCGGCGAACCGCTCGTCGATCCACCGGGTGTTGTCGTGCTCCATGATCATCGTCCGGGACCGCGCGGGCGCTACCACCCGGAGGGTGTCGCCGGAACGGAGCCTGGGCGGGACGACGGTCTGTACGTGCGCTGGCATGCCCGCAGCCTAGGACGCTGCGGGGGAGTCGACGCTCCTGATAGCATCTCCTATCAGGAGGTGGTTCCCCGTGGAACGACGAACGGACGGTGCATCAGCGGTCGAGCGCGCCTTTGTGGAACACCTTCGGCGAACGAGTCGCCATGCCGGCGACCTACGGGCGGCGGCGACAAGGGAACTGGTCGTTGCGGCGAGCCAGGCACGAGATCTGGGCTGGAGCCAGCGCAGGATCGGACTTGCGCTCGGTCGTAGTCAGCCAGAGATCGCTCGGTTGCTGAGGCTCGAAGCGGAGAGCGGCGGCAGTGATCATGTGCACGGTCCTGTGCCGCTGCTGACGCTGCTGCTCCGTGACCGACGCGATGAGATCGTGGATGCCGCCGCACGTCACGGCGTGCGCAACGTCCGTGTCTTCGGGTCGGTGGCGCGGGGTGAGGACACCGAAGAGTCGGATGTCGACCTGCTCGTCGACCTTGACCCGGGGGTCGGCATGTTCGCGATCGGCGCGCTGGAGAGCGAACTCAAGGAGATGCTGGGACGTGAGGTCGACGTAGTGATCGCTCGGGCGTTGCGCGAGAGCGTCGCCGAGACAGTCGAGGCAATCCCGCTGTGATCGACAAGGACCAGCGCCATGTCGAGTCTGCGCTACATCATCTCGATGTTCTGAAGTCCTATCTCAAGCAGGGCACGATGGACGATCCGGTGCTATTCGACGCCGTATGTCTTCGGCTTGGAGCTTCGATCGAAGTGGCTGCCAAGTTGAGCGCGGAGGCCCGTGCACAGGCCTTCGGGCCAATGTGGAAAGCAATCTGGTCGACACGGAACCGCATCGCGCACGCTTACGAGTACATCGACCCGCAGCTGATCCGCAGCACCGTAGAGAGCGACCTTGTCCAGTACGAGGGCGCCCTGCGCGGTCTCCTTCCACGGCGGTCGCCCGAGTAACAGCGGATCGGGTCCGACAATACGGCGTCAGCCGTGGATCGGGCCGTCCGTCTCGCGCAGCGGCCGTGCCGAGGCGCACGAGCGGGCGGCGATCATCTCGGCGGCGATCGAGACGGCGGTCTCGTCCGGGGTCCGTGCGCCGAGGTCCAGGCCGATCGGGCTGCGCAGCCGCGCGAGGGCCGCGGCCGGTACGCCGTCCTCGATCAGCCGGGCCTCCCGTTCCGTGTGCGCCCGGCGCGAGCCCATCGCGCCCACGTAAGTCCCGGCCGGCAGCTCGGTGAGGGCCGTGCGCAACAGCGGCACGTCGAACTTCGGGTCGTGCGTCAGCACGCACACGGCGTCGTGCTCGGTGACCCGCCCCGCCTCGATCTCCGCGGCGAGGTACCGGTGCGGCCAGTCGACGACGACGTCGTCGGCCTCCGGGAAGCGGGCCGGCGTCGCGAAGACCGGGCGCGCGTCGCACACCGTCACGCGATAGCCGAGCAGCCGCCCGGCGCGCACCATGGCCGCGGCGAAGTCGATGGCGCCGAACACCAGCAGACGCGGGCGCGGCGCGAAGACCTGGAGGAACACGCGCGTCCCCGTCCCGGTGCGCTCGCCGCGCGGCCCGTACTCCCGGACGGCGGAGGCGCCGGTGGCGATCTGCCCGACGGCGTCGGCGGCGACCGCCGCCAGGAGCGGACTCGTCGTCGCCGGGTGCTGCGCGGCCGCGACCGTGAGGTGCCCGCCCAGCATGTCGACGTCGGCGTTCGCGTCCGGGCCGCCGTCCGCGCCCGCGGCAGTGGCGATGACCGTGGCGAGGCAGACGCCTGAGGCGCGCGGGCCGTCGTCGGGCAGCGCGAGGCCGGTGCCCAGGACCTGTGCGGCGAAGGACTCGAAGTCCGGCCAGGCGGTGCGCGAGAGCGGGGCGACGAATACCTCGATGGTCCCGCCGCAGGTCAGGCCCACCTCGACGGCGGCATCGGAGGAGACGCCGTACCGCACGAGGACGGGCCGCCCGGTCTCGGCGACCTCCAGGCACAGGTCGTACACCGCGCCCTCGACGCAGCCCCCGGACACCGAGCCGATCACCTCGCCGCCCGGCCCGACGGCCATCGCGGCGCCCGGCGCGCGCGGCGCCGACCGGAAGGTGCGCACCACCGTGGCGACCGCGACGTGCTCGTCGGCGCGCCACCAGCCCAGCAGCCGCGGCAGCAGATCCCGCATCCGGCGCACCTCCCTCGTCCGAGCACCTGCCTGAGCTTCAGAATCGCACGCACGCGTCAAGCGCCGATGTCGTGCGAGTTACCGGTGCGTCCGACACGGCGGGCGAAAGGGGGAGATGATGGAACCGATCGCAGCGACGCGAGGAGGACCCCATGAAGGCAGCGGTTGGCGACCGGATAGTCACGGCCTCGGGAGTGGTCGGCGGCGTGGTGCGCGACGGCGTGGTGACCGAGTGTCCCCACGACGACGGCTCGCCGCCCTACCGGGTCAGATGGTCCGACACCGGCGAGGAGACGCTCGTCTACCCCGGCTCCGACACGATCGTCGACGCCCAGGTCGAGGCCGGCTCGGACGAGTGGCGCGAGCAGCCCCGGCAGGCCAGGGCGCTCACCTGGGACGTGCGGATCACCGTGGTCGAGTCGGGTGGCAGCACGACGGCGGAGGCGACGGTGACGAACGGCCCGCCGGACGCGCTGCGCGCCGTCGGGCACGCGAGGAAGTCGCCCGGGGACGCGGAGGTACCGCTGATCGGCGACGAGATCGCCGCCGGCCGGGCGCTGCGGCGGCTGGCCGACCGGCTGCTCGCCGTGGCGGAGCAGGACGTCTCGGCGGCGGTCGGCCACCGGGCGCACGTGCACCGCTAGGCGGGTCACGCCGCGAGCCGGGCCAGGGCGCCGGGCCGCCCGCTGGGCCAGGCTGCCCGGCTACGCCAGGATGCCCGAGGCGTCGAGCGCGTCCCGCACCTCGGTGTCGAGCCAGGGCACTATGCCCTCCCAGGTCGTGCGCCACGAGATGCCGCTGATCTGGGTGCCGTCGGGGAACGTCTCGATGTAGTCGGCCTGGAGCACGCCGAAGCTGTCGCACCAGAACGCGTTGGCGGGGCTGCCGTCGAGGAGCTGGTCGATGCGCATCGCCGACGTCGAGACGCCGTCGGGCAGGAGGAGCGGCTGCGTGTCGGTGCGGATCAGCAGGGCCTGCCGCGTGCGCGTCGGGTCGGCGTCGTCGAGCTGGGTGTACTCGGTCCACGCGCCGACCGTCGCGAGCTCCAGCACCAGCAGGTACCGCGCGAACGACGGCACGCCGTCCCGCGCACCGGGCGGCAGGTCCGACCGTTCGAACGTGACGTCAACGCCGCCGGGCTCGCGCTGCGTGGAGTAGCGCACCCAGTTGCGGATGTTGCCGTCGTACTCCACCCGCTGCCTGGCCTGCAGCACGACGGAGGGTGTCGGCCGCATGGCCAGTACCGAGTCGAGGATCCGCAGGCCGTCCGGGGTCTGCGAGTCCCGGCGCACGAGAGCGCCGTCGGGCGTCGTCCCGTTGTTGCTCAGCGCGTGGATGTGCATGGTCGATTCTGGCGCCGGAGGCCGCCCGGACGCCAGGGCAGCGGGTGTGCCCCGCCCGGGGCGTCCCGGGTAGGTTGCGAGCATGAGCGAGCGCGTTGACGTGGAACAGCACCGGGCCGACGTCGCGGAGCTCCTCGCGGAGCTCGCCGGCCGGCCCACCGAGGAGGTGTCCGTCCACGAGGGCGCGCTCGGGCGGGTGCTCGCGAGCGACGTCCTCGCCCCGGGGCCGCTGCCGCGCTTCCGCAACTCGCAGATGGACGGCTTCGCGGTCCGCGCGGCGGACGTCGCCTCGGCGGGGCCCGGCGCGCCCGTGACCCTGCCCGTCGTGGGGGACGTCGCCGCGGCGCCGGGCGAGCCCGCGCCGCTGGAGCCGGGCACCGCGGTCCGGATCATGACCGGCGCACCCGTACCGGCCGGCGCCGACGCGGTGGTCCCCGTCGAGGACACGGACCATGTGACGTTCAACCACGCCCGCGGGGACGGCACCCGCGACGACGGCGCTCCGCACGGCTCAGCGACGAGCGTCGAGATCGCCCGCGGGCGGCAGGCCGGGGAGTTCGTCAGGGAGCCCGGCTCCGACGTCGCCCAGGGCGCCGTGGTGCTGCGCGCCGGGACGGTGCTGGCGCCGCACCACGTGGCGGCCGCCGCGGCCTGCGGTATCGCGCGGCTGACGGTCCGCGTGCCGGTCTCGGTGGCCGTCGTGTCAACCGGGAGCGAGCTCGTCGGACCCGGCGACGAGCCCGGCCCCGGCCAGATCTGGGACGCCAACGGCCCGGCGCTCGCGGCCGCCGTCCTCGCGGCGGGCGGGCAGGTGGGCCTGCGCCTGACCGTCCCCGACGACCCCGAGGTCGTGCGCGCGGGCCTGGAGCGCGCGGCGGCGCTGTGCGACCTCGTGCTCACGACCGGCGGCGTCAGCCAGGGTGCCTACGAGGTGGTCAAGGACGCGCTGCCGGAGGTCGCGTTCCGCTCGGTGGCTATGCAGCCAGGCGGACCGCAGGGCCTCGGGCGGTTCGCGGGCCGGCCCGTGCTCGCCTTCCCCGGCAACCCGGTCAGCGCCCAGGTCTCGTTCGTCGTGTTCCTCCGCGACCTCCTGCGGCAGGCTGGCGGCCTCTTGCCCGTGCGGCAGGTTCCGGCGGTGCTCGACGACGCCGTCGTCTCACCGGCCGGGCGGCGTCAGCTCCTGCGGGGCCGCTGGGTGGACGACGCCGGCGCCGGGGCGCGGGTCGCCGTCGTCGGCGGGCCGGGGTCGCACCTCGTGGCGTCGATGGCGGCCGCGGACGTGCTGATCGACGTCCCCGCCGCCGCGACTAGGCTCGACGAGGGCGCCGAGGTGATGACGTGGCCGCTCTGACGCCGGGCCGGACGCCGGCGCCCGACAGGCGCTGGGCGCAGACGCGCTGGGCGCAGACGCGCTCGGCGCAGACGAAGGAGTGCTGATGGACCAGGTGGTGCGGGTGACGCAGGACGTGCTCGACGACGCCGTCGGGCGGGCCGTCGAGGCGGCGGTCGCGGCCCCGGAGTGCGGCGCGGTGGTGACGTTCCGCGGCGTGGTCCGCGACGACGACGGCGGCCGGGACGTCACGAGCCTCGACTACGAGGCCCACCCCTCCGCCACGGACGTCCTGCAAAAAGTGTGCCAGGCGGTGGCCGCCGAGACGGGGCTGCGGGTCGCGGCGACCCACCGGGTCGGGCACCTCGTGGTGGGGGACGTCGCGCTCGTCGCCGCGGCGTCGGCCGGGCACCGCAAGGAGGCGTTCGAGGCGTGCTCCCTGCTGGTGGAGCGCATCAAGGCCGAGGTGCCGATCTGGAAGAGGCAGCAGTTCACGGACGGCGAGTCCGAGTGGGTCGGCCTGTAGCGATCCGGCGCATGCGCGTGGCCGCCCTGCGGACCGTGTCGCTGCCGGGCATCCGGTCCGGCAGCAGCTCGGGGAGCCGGGCCGGATGCATCCGCTGGGTCAGGTCACGCGCCGACCGGAGCGTCAGGCTCGGCATCGACAGGCCGGTCACGGTGAAGCTGGTCAGGCTGGGCACGCTCAGGTTGATGGCAGGCAGCCGCTGCATGCCCCGTCGCCAGATGCGCTCGCGCACCGGCGGGGGCGGCACGTCGAGCTGGGCGTAGAACGCCTCGGCGCACGCCCGCCACGAGAAGAGCTCGGCGTACCGGCGCGTCTCCTCGCGTGAGCACTCCAGTGCGGCGAGGCAGGCGGCCCGCAGGTCCTCGTCGACGGCGCCCGCGCCGGAACCCGGGATGAGGTCGCGCGGGCCGGGCGCGTCGAAGCCGGCCACGGGGGTGCCCGACGCCATCGCCTCCAGGATGACCAGGCCGAACGTGTCGGTGCGGCTCGGGAAGACGAGGACGTCCGCGTCGGCGAAGTGCTGCGCCAGGTCCTCGCCGGAACGGCGTCCCCGGAAGTGCGCGTCGGGGTGGTCGGCCTCCAGGTCGGCCCTGGCCGGTCCGTCGCCGACCACGACCTTCGAGCCCGGCAGGTCGAGGTCGAGGAACGCCTGGACGTTCTTCTCCACGGCCAGCCGCCCCACGTACAGGAAGACGGGCCCGGGCAGGTCGCCGTACACCCCGCGGCCCCGGCCGGGCTCCGCCGTCGCCGCCCGGCGACCGGGGTGGAACTGCTCGATGTCCACCCCGAGACTCCACGGCGTCACGTTGCTGATGCGCCACCGGGTGAGTTGCGCGCGCATGGTCGGCGTCGTCACCAGCACGGCGCCGGACTTGCCGTGGAACCTGCGCATGTACCGGTAGCCGGCCCAGAGCGGGATCCACGACCAGCGGGCGGTCAGGTACTCGGGGAACTGCGTGTGATAGCTGGAGGTGAAGGGGAAGCCGAAGTGGTCGCAGACGGCGCGTGCGTACCAGCCGAGCGGACCCTCCGTCGCGATGTGCACGGCGTCGGGCGCGAACTCCAGGAACCGCCGCTCGACGTCGTCGCGGGCCATGATCGGCACGCGGATCTCGGAGTAGCTGATCAGGGGGATGGTCCGGTAGCCGTCCCACGGCGTCACCACCTCGACGGCACAGCCCATGCGACGTAGCTCGGCGACCGTGCGGGAGAGCGCCGTGGCGACGCCGTTCACCTGCGGCTCCCAGGCGTCGGTCACGATCATGATGCGGTGCGGCCGTTCGGTCGCTGTACTCACGCCGAAATTCAACCACGCCCACGCGTCGCCCCTGACCAGCCACGACCTGGGGAAGCGTCAGCCGCCGATGGCGCCCATGCTGCGCTCGGTCCGGGCGAACGCGTCGGCCGCCAGCTCGACGGCGTCGCTGCCGTGCGCGCGGGGCTTGGCCCACATCGCCGCGCGCCAGGTGTCGCCCACCTCGTCGTCCGTCGCGCCGTTGCGCAGCAGGGCCTTGAGGTCGGTCTCCTCGTTGCCGAACAGGCACGAGCGGACGGTGCCCTCGGCGGTCAGCCGGGTGCGGTCGCACGCCCCGCAGAAGGACCGGGTCACCGACGCGATGATCCCGACGGTCGCGGGACCGTCGTCGACCAGCCACTCCTCGGCGGGGGCCGACGGGTCCTCGCGGCCGGCCGGAGTCAGCCTGAAGCGGGACTCCAGCACGCCCAGCAGGTCGGCGGCACTCACGACGTCGTCGCGCGTCCACCGCCCGTCCGCGTCGAGCGGCATCTCCTCGATGAAGCGCAGGTTGCAGCCGTGCTCGACGGCCCAGGCGAGCAGGTCGGCGGCGCCCGTCAGGGTCTCGGGCAGGAGCACCGCGTTGATCTTGACGGGTGCCAGGCCCGCTGCGAGCGCCGCGCGGATGCCCGTCAGCACGTCGTCGAGGCGGTCGCGGCGGGTCAGGGTCGCGAACGCCGCCCGGTCCACGGTGTCGAGCGAGACGTTGACGCGGTCGAGCCCGGCCGCGACCAGCGCGTCGACGCGCTTGTCGAGCCCGAGGGCGTTGGAGGTCATGGCGATGCGGACGCGTTCAGCCGAAGCCGGGGCGTCCGCAGCCGGGGCGGCCGCCGTCGTGCCCGGCCGGAGCGCTGCCATCGCGTCGTCCGCCGCCGTCCGCGCCGCGCCGATGATCTCCTCCAGGTCGCGCCGCATGAGCGGCTCGCCGCCGGTGAACCGGATGTCGCGGATACCGAGGTCGCGCACGCCGATGCCGACCAGCCGGCCGATCTCCTCCGGCGTCATCAGCTCGTCGCGCGGCACCAGCGGCAGGCCCTCGGCCGGCATGCAGTACGTACAGCGCAGCGAGCAGGCGGTGGTGATCGAGACCCGCAGGTCGCGTGCGACGCGCCCGTACCGGTCCACGAGCAGCGGTGTCGCGGGGCGCGGGCGCCCACCCGGCGTGGCCGCGCGCCGCGGCACGCCTCGCACCGACGGGACCCCGAGCGCAACAGCTGCCATGTCCAGAGGGTAGACCAGCCCGGATCAGCGGCCGGTGGGCTGCCTAGCATGTGGCGCATGACTGACAACCTCATCGCGGTAATCGGCCCGGGCGCGATCGGTGGCCTGGTCGCGGCCATGCTGCAGCAGGCGGGGCACGACGTCGTGGTGGTCGCCCGGGAGAAGACCGCCCGGCAGGTCACGGAGCACGGCCTCGACATCGAGACCGACGAGTTCGGCACGTGGCACGCCCCGCTGCGGGCCGCGACAGAGGTTCCGCACGGTGCGCGTGTGGTCGTGGCGGTCAAGGCGGAGGGGGTGGCGGACGCCGCGGCGCTGCTCGCCGGCGCCGCGCCCGTCGAGGTGCTGTCGCTGCTCAACGGCCTGGACCACCTCGACGTCCTGCGCTCGGCGCTGCCCGGCGTGCGGGTGGTCGGCGCCACCATCGCCGGCGAGACGCTGCGGACCGGCGCGGGCGGCTTCGGTCCGGCTCTGGTCCGTCACCGCGGGACCCTGCTGCGGACGGTCGTGCCCGACGACGCCGCTGAGCTCGGCCTGGTCGCCGCCCTGCGGGACACCCCGATCGAGGTGCTCACCGGCGGGACCGACACCGAGGTGCTGTGGAAGAAGCTGCGCTTCCTGGCGCCGCTCGCGCTGCTGACCTCGGCCTGGGGGACCAGCATCGGGGACGCGCTGGCCCGCGACCCGCGGCTGACCACCGGGCTGCTCGCCGAGATCGCGGCGACGGCCACCGCCGAGGGCGTGCCCACGACGGGCGAGGACCTCCAGGGCATCCTCGGCGGGTTCCCGGCCACCATGCGGTCGTCGCTGCAGGCCGACATCGAGGCCGGCCGGGAGGGCGAGCTCGACGCGATCGGCGGAGCGGTCCGCCGCCGAGCGGCGTCCCATGGTCTCCCGACCCCGTACCTGGACGAGGCGATCGCCAAGATCTCGGCCCGGGTACCGACAACCTGACCCCGGCTTCGTTGAGTGCTGGCTATTTGTGCGTTTCGGGGCCAGGAAGGCGCAAATAGCCAGCACTCAACGGGCGGGGTGGGTCAGGATGTTCGGGTCGTCAGCGGGGTTCCCGTGGTCAGCGGGGCCACCGTCACCCTGTCGATGTCCGGGGCCCAGGCGGTCGGGTTGCCGAGCCTGAGCTCGCCGGTGCCCGTGGTCAGCGTGACCGGGATGGTCCGCTGCCAGAAGCTGTGCCACGAGTACGTGTACCGGAAGTACGCGGAACCGACGGGCGCCGCGCTCTCGCCCTCCGTTACCACCACCTGCCGGTCGACCACCTGCGGGTTGTAGTCGTGCTCTCCGGAGGTCTCGGCGTTCGCGTAGTGGACCACCACGTCGTAGTCGCCGGGAGCGTCGAACCCGGCGCCGCGCGGGACGGCGACGTGGTTGCCGTTCCCCTGGCCGACCCACCCCACATATCTGCCCCCGGAGGCGTTCGAGCCCGACGACGGGTCGAGGCCCACCACGGCGGCGTCACCGCGCAGGGTCAGGTCCTCGGCCTCGAACGTCGACGCCGCGGCGTCGCCCTCGGCGGCCCGGGTGACGGTCACCGACTTCACGCGCGCGCCGCGGCCCGACCGCAGCTCCAGCTCGTTGATGCCCTCGTTGAGGTGGGCGCGGACGGTGGTGCGGCGGTGGCCGCCGTTGGGGACCCGCACGTCCGCGAGGACCCGGCCGCCGAGCTCCAGCCGCAGGTCCGACGCCCCGGCGGTGTGGTACTCGACGGCGACGTCGTAGTAGCCCGTCTCCATGGCGGTGACGTACGCGTCGGCCCGCTGGTCCCTGCCCGCGACGGCGCCGAAGCCCCGTGTGCCGGACTGCCAGCTCAGGCCCGCGCCGCCGTAGTAGCGCAGGGTGCTGGCGGGGTACGTGGTCGGCTCACCGTCGGTGACGTCGGTCAGCAGGAACTTGTCGAGCGTGATGTCGGAGCCCGGCAGGAGCAGGCGTCCGTCCCGGCTCGCCCGGACGGACAGGACGTGGGTGCCCTTGGTCAGCTCGACCGCGACCTCCGTGCTGCCGCGGTACTGCCACCGGGCCGTGTCGGTCAGGGCCAGGTCGGCCGTGTACTGGATGTCGTCGCGGTGCGAACCGTCGACGAACAGCGCGTGCCTGCCGGGTTCGCCCGGCGTGGCGCCGATGATCTGGAGCCGGTACGTGCCGGTGCGGGGCACCGTGACCGTCCAGTCCGCGGCCGACGTCGGCTGGTTGAACGAACCGACGTCCTCCCCGCCCGAGGCGAGGAACTTCCAGCCACCGGATCCCCGCGGGTCCTGTACGTAGGTCCGGGCCGCCGTGAGCTGGGTGTCCTCGGCCTCGATGCTCGTCGTCCAGACGGGGTCCACGGTCACCGCGCGGTCCTGCGCGGGGGTGACCACCACCTGGTACGCGGCGTAGCGGTCGTAGGTCGGCACGGTGAGCCCCAGCGCGCCGTCGCTCGCGACGCGCGCCCCGTCGACGGCGTGGACGACGCGCGGCGTGCCCGCAAGGCCCTCCGCTCCGGTGAGGGTGACCTCGCGGACCTCGATGTCGACCGACCTGCCGAAGACGGCGGGGGAGAGGCCGCGCAGGTCGAGGCGGACGTCGGAGTCGGTGCCGCCGTACAGGACGGTCGCGCGGCGGTTCGCGGCGTCGATCGCCCCGATGCCCTGCAGGGTGTCGGCGACGTTGAGCTGGGGCGGCGTCACGCGGACGGTCTGCGACCCGGCCAGGTCGCCGTACCACTTGAACATCCACCAGCCACCGTTGGCGCCGTTGGGTCGGGCGCTGTTGTCCGAGAAGTTGCCCGCGTAGTTCCAGTAGGCGGTCTGCGAGTCGACCTTGGCGTCCTCGAACATGGAGAACCACTGGATGAGCTGGCCGGGCACGCCCATGTCGCGCAGCATGCCGTACTCGGTGATGTTCACGTGGATCGGCGCGACGCCGAGCTCACGCTCGAGCGCGCGGTAGTCCGCGAAGTGCGACCGGAACGTCGCGAGGTTCTCGATGCCGAGCTCGTGCCAGATGAAGACGTCGGGCAGCACGTCGTTCCGCTTCGCGAAGGCGAGGAAGTCCCGCGACCGCTCGGGCTGCCAGCGCGCGTCGCCGGGGCCGCCGATCCGGGCGGGCGCCAGCCCGTGGCGGGCGTAGACCTCCTGGATCTTGTCGTGGACCGCCTTCCAGTCGGAGAGGAAGGTGTCACGCAGGTTCGGCCAGTTCTGGTACCAGATGCCGTCCGGCTCGTTGAACGGGATGAACAGGTACTCCTCGGGGTGGTCGGACTGCGTGGCCACCACCTCCACCATGAGCTCGACGACCTCGAGGTAGTCCCACACGCCGTTGGGCTCCTCGACGTACTCCCCGGTGGCCTGGTCGTAGGTGCGCACGTCGCCCACGCGCACGCCACGGTGGTACGGCCAGTCGGGGTAGTGGTCCTGGATGTAGATCGCGAGCTCTTCGCCGTGCTTGGCGAAGAACCCGTCCTCGACCTTGAGGATGTCCCCGCTCGGGTGCTGCGTGCCGAACGGCGGCTTCTGCGAGGAGTTCGTGATGTGCGCGCCGTTGATGAGCGCCTGCGTGGGCGCACCCTCGTCGCCGAACCCGTAGAGGGTGCCGGTGGCACCGCCCCGGAAGTCTCCGGTCGTCGCCCCGAAGTCCACCGTCAGGCTCTCGGGTTCGGCAGCCGCCGGCTGCGCGACCGTGAGCGTCGCCGCTGTCAGAGCCGTCACCGCGATACCGCTCCATCCTCGTCGCCGTCGGGACCGCTGCCATGATCGCTGACGGGGCGTCCGCCGCGACGGGTTCTGATCTGCGCTATCAGGAATGCTCACCTGTATTCCACTCCTTCGTGGATCGGGACCGGCGGACGACGCTCCGTATTGCCTGACATCGCAACGTAGCGAGGTCCGGGAGAGGGCGAGGATCGCGTGCGGGACGCGAGCCGAAACTATGAAAGCGCTAATCATCCGGACTTGGCAAGAGCACCCTCCGGCAACCGCAGGGTTTCGACGTAGCCTGGGCCCGTGGAACCTGACCGCCCGATGAAGCCGCCTGTCATCGCCGACGTCGCGCGCGTCGCCGGTGTCTCCGTCCCCACCGTCTCCCGCGTGCTCAGCGGCTCGGTGCCGGTAGGCCCCGAACGTCGCGCGCGCGTGATGGCGGCGATCAAGGAGCTGGGCTTCCGGCCCAACGGGGCCGCCCGGGCGCTCGCGACCGGCGGCCAGCCCATGATCGCCGTGTTCGCAGGGGACACGACGCGCTACGGCTACGCCTCGACGCTCCAGGGCATCGAGGAAGCCGCACGGCAGGCCGGCTACATGGTGGTCATCTCCGTGGTCGAGACCGACGACAAGCGCACGGTGGACGCCGCGATCGACCACGCCCTCGGCCAGCCCATGGCCGGCGCCATAGTGCTCGAGTACGACCCCCCGGGCGTCGCGGCGCTCGCCGCGATCCCGCCGTGGCTGCCCGTCGTCGCCGCGGCCTCGGGCCGACCTGCGGACGAGGAGGTGGCGCATGCGTTCATGGACGACCGCTTCGCCGCCGCGCGCGCGACCAAGTACCTGCTCGAGATCGGGCACCACACCGTGCACCACGTGGCGATCCCGTCCCCCGGCCGGCCGAGCGCCCGTCTGCTGGGGTGGCGCGACGCCCTCACCGAGGCGGGCGCCCCGGTCCCGCCCGTGCTGTACGCCGACTGGTCGCCGGACTCCGGCTACGACGCGGGTGCCCGGCTCGCCCTCCAGCCCGAGGTGACGGCGGTGCTCTGCGGCAACGACGAGCTTGCGATGGGACTGACCAAGGGCCTGGCCGACGCCGGCCGGAGCGTGCCCGGCGCGGTGAGTGTCATCGGGTTCGACGACCACCCGCTCAGCCACCTGTGGACGCCGCCGCTGACCACGGTGCGCCAGGACTTCGTCCGGCTCGGGCAGAGGGCGTTCCAGCTGCTCAGCGCTCAGATCGACAACGGGACCGTCCCGGCGTCGGTGCGGTTCGTCCCCGATCTGATCCTGCGTTCCTCGTCCGCGCCGCGCTCCGACCAGGCCCTCGACGTCCGCTGAAAGCGGTTGCTGTGCACTAACGCCCTGTAGATAGTCCTCCCGGCCGAAGTCTTGCGGCCAGTTCTGATATGCGCTTTCATGGCGTCGTGCAAGGAAGCCAGCCGACTGCGGCGAACCACCACCCAGCAGCGACGCGAGTAACGCTCTGGTCCCTGGACGGGGCCGAGCTGGCGCTCGTCCTGTCCACCGACGCCCCGGCAGCGCTGTCGACGGCGGGCCCGTTCGCCGACACGGAAACGGACGCGGACACGGACGCGGACACCGGGTCCGCCGGCGCCGAGGCACCGACCCAACCGCTGGTCGAGATCCTCGCGACAGGGCACGGCCGGGCCAACGCCAACACCCGCAACACCGCTACCGCGATCGGCGCGAGGCTCCGCGTGTTGGGCCACGACGTGACGGAGGCCGACGGCTGGCGGACGGTCCGGGTCTTCCAGGGCGACCCCGACACCACGCTGCACGTCACCTCGCACCTCCGGGTCCGCGAGGACGGCACCTCGCTGCAGTCGTGGACGACGGTTCGGAACGACGGTTCGGCGCCCCTCGTGCTCCAGGCGGTGTCGTCGCTGGTGATCGGACGCCCGGTCGGGACAGCACCTGTCGCCGGGACCCTGTCGCTGGAGGGCCACGGCGAGTGGGTGGGCGAGAACCGCTGGGCCTGGACGAAGCTCTCGGACCAGGCGGGGCTCGTCGGGCTCGACCTGCCCGCGCACCAGCACCAGGACGCCCGCGGCTCTCGCAGCCTGGTCAGCACGGGTTCATGGTCGTCCGGTCGGTACAACCCGGCAGGCGTCGTCCTGGCCGACGGCGGGCCGGCCCTCGCCTGGCAGGTCGAGCACAACGGCGCGTGGCGCGCGGAGCTCGGCGTCCGCCTGGACGCCCGGGACTCCGACGTGCTGGTGCTCGGCCTGTTCGGCCCCACCGACGACGACCACGCCTGGACCCGTGTCCTGCGGGCAGGTGAGTCGTTCGAGACCGTGCCGGTCTCCGTCGCGGCATCGGCCGGCTGGCAGGAGTCGCTGGCCGAGCTGACACGGCACCGCCGCGCGCTGCGTCGCAGGCCGCGCCGTCCCGTCATCGTCTTCAACGACTACATGAACACGCTCATGGGGGACCCGACGACCGCCAGGCTGCTGCCCCTCATCGAGGCGGCGGGCCGGTCCGGCGCCGAGTACTTCTGCATCGACGCCGGCTGGTACGACGACGGCGGCGACTGGTGGGACTCCGTAGGCCTCTGGGAGCCCTCGGTCACGCGGTTTCCCGACGGCGGCCTGCGCCGCGTCGTCGACGCGATCCGCGCCGCCGGGATGGTGCCGGGGCTCTGGCTGGAGCCTGAGGTCATGGGCGTGCGCAGCCCGCTCGCGGAGCGGCTGCCGGACGAGGCGTTCCTGCAGCGCCACGGCGTGCGGATCACCGAGCACGGCAGGCACCTGCTCGACCTGCGACACCGCGACGTCGTCAAGCACCTGGACGAGGTGGTCGACCGCCTGGTCGAGTGCTTCGGCGTCGGCTACCTCAAGCTCGACTACAACGTCACGCCGGGGGCGGGCACCGACCTGGACGCCGACAGCCCCGGTGACGGCCTGCTCCGGCAGAACCGCGCGCACCTCGACTGGATCGACGGCGTGCTGGCACGGCACCCCGACCTGGTGATCGAGAACTGTGCGTCCGGCGCCATGCGCTCGGACTACGCGCTGCTGTCCCGGCTCGACCTGCAGTCGACGTCGGACCAGCAGAACCCCCTGCTCTACCCGCCGATCGCCGCCGGCGCGCTGGTCGGCATCCTGCCGGAGCAGGCGGCGAACTGGGCCTACCCGCAGCCCGACATGACCGACGAGGAGATCGTCTTCACGCTCTCCACCGGGCTCGCAGGGCAGCTCTACCTCTCCGGCAAGCTGCATGACATGACCCCGGAGCAGGCGGCGCTCGTCGCCGACGGTGTGGGTCTGGCGAAGCAGTGGAGGTCGCTGCTGGTCGACGCCGTCCCGTTCTGGCCGCTTGGGCTGCCGGACTGGAACGCCCCGCTCGTGGCCTCCGGCCTGCGCGGCACCGACGAGTCGCTGGTCGTCGTCTGGTGGCGCGGGACCGGGGACACGGAGGTCGAGCTCGGCCTGCCCGGCGGAGCCGTCGACATCGCCTTCGGTCCGCCTGCCGACGGCTGGCGCGTCGTCCGCGACGGGGACGGTCCCGTCCGTGTCCACATCCCCGCGGGCCCACAGGCCCGCGTCCTGAGAGTCCGCCACGCCGGGCTCGTCTGACCACCGGGGCCGGTACCGCGGCCCCGCACACGACCCGCAGTCACTGATGACTGCGCCCATCCAAGGAGTCGATATGAAGAAGTATCTGACCATCCCGGCCGCGACAGTCGCCGTCGGCCTCCTCGTCGCCGGCTGCAGCGACCCGACGGCCGGTCCCGGCGGGGCCGGACCGGGCGGCTCGGGCACCCAGGCGGAGTGGCCCGCGCAGGACACGGACCTGACCGGCACGAAGCTCACCATCTGGGCCGCCCAGAACTCCAACACCGCGCCCGAAGCCGTCGTGGCCGGGTTCGAGGAGCTGACCGGCGCCGAGGTCGAGGTCGTCACGATCCCCGACCCGTACGAGCAGGGCGTGCAGACCAAGGTCGCCACGGGCGACCTGCCCGACCTCGCGTTCTGGCAGCCGACCGGCTCCATGCTCACCGCGCTCAACGCGCCGACCAACCTGCAGCCGCTCGACGGCGCGCCGTGGCTCGACTCGTACGGCGAGGGCCTGGCCGACATCACCGGCCTCCTCGACGACACCCGCTACGCGGCCCTCGTCACGAGCCCCGCGGTCGAGGGCGTGTACTACAACAAGGAGGTCTTCGCGGAGCACGGGATCACCGAGACGCCCACCGACTGGGACAGCTTCATCGAGACCGCCCGCACCCTGAAGTCCGAGGGTGAGACGCCGTTCTTCGAGATGGCCGCCGACCAGTGGGCCACGCAGTGGTGGGTCCAGGTCCAGCTCGCCGACGCCGCCGAGGACGGGCTGTGGGACCGCGTGAACACCGGCGAGGAGAAGTTCACCGACCCGACGATCCTCGGCGCCATCGAGACGTACAAGGGCCTGATCGACGAAGGCCTCTTCAACGAGGACATCAGGACCGCGACGTTCGAGGACCAGGCGGACGCCCTCCTCGCCGGCGACGCGGCGATGGCCGTCCAGGTCAACTCGTTCTTCGGCCAGCTGCAGGCCAAGGCGGACGCCGCGGAGCTCGACGAGAAGATCGGCTTCTTCCCGATCTCGCCCACCGGCAACGTCGGAACGTTCATCCCCGACCAGTCGAACGCCCTGGTCGCCTTCAGGACCGGTGACGCCGACCGCGAGGCGGCGGCACGCCAGCTCCTGTCGTACTGGCTCGGTGACGGCTACGCGGACTTCGTCGCGGACCGTGACACCATCTCGCTGCAGGACGGCGTCCCGACGCCGGACTCGGTGCCGCAGGCGCTCCTCGACGCGCACGCGTCGCTCGGCGAGTCCGTCGGGTCCATGCAGGCGCTCGCCGTGGCGAACCCCGACCTGTACATCTACCTGGCCGACATGATCCAGGGCACGACCACGCCCGAAGAGGTCGCGCAGCAGACCCAGGACCAGTTCGCCCAGCTCGCCCGAGCCCAGGGCATCGAAGGCTTCTGACCCGGTGCGCACCGCCTCGGGCCACCGCGCCGACCATCCCGCCGCCTTCCTCGTCCCCGCGTTCGCGGTCCTCGGGGTGTTCTTCTTCCTGCCGACGGTCTTCAACTTCGTCTACGCGCTCACCGACTGGTCGAGCTTCAAGAGCGAGATCCGCTTCGTCGGGCTGCAGAACTTCCAGGACCTCGTCTCGAGCGGCACCCTCCTGTCGTCCCTGCGGATCACGCTGGTCTACGCGGTCCTGGTGGCGATCTTCCAGAACGTCTTCGGGCTGCTGCTCGCGCTTCTGCTCGAACGTGACACCAGGATCAACCGCTTCGCCAGGGTCATGTTCTTCGTCCCGGTCGTCATGTCCGCGCTCGCCGTGGGCTACGTCTTCCAGGCGATCCTCAAACCGGACGGCGCCGCCAACGCGATCCTCAGCGTCCTGACCGGCCAGCCGGTCACGATCCCCTGGCTGGGGGACACGACATGGACGCTGGTGGTGGTGGCGCTGGTCCACGCCTGGAAGTGGATGGGCCTGTCCATGCTCATCTACCTCGCGGGCCTGAAGACGATCAGCGAGGACGTGCTCGAGGCCGCCCGGCTCGACGGCGCCTCGGCCTGGAGCGCCTTCCGGCACATCCGCTTCCCGCTGCTCGCACCCGCGCTGACCTTCAACGTCGCGACCGCGCTGCTGGGTTCGATGAACGGGTTCGACATCGTCCAGGCGACCACCGGCGGCGGGCCGGCGCGCACCACCGAGCTGCTCAACATCTTTGTCTTCCGCACGTTCGGACAGGGGCTGTTCGCCCAGGCCACGACCATGAGCCTCGTGCTCTTCGTGGTCGTCGTGGCCCTCGCGTTCCCCGTCATCCGGACCCTGCGCAAGCGAGAGGAAGTCCTGTGAGCCCTATGAGGCACGTGAACGACAGGCACGGCGTCTGGCGGCGCGTGCAGCCGGTGGCGGCCGTCCTCGCCGTCGTCCTGCTGATCGGCATGCCGCTGTGGATAGTGGTGGTCACGGCGGGCAAGAGCCAGGGCGAGGCCCTCGACCCCGACCTCTCCCTGCCCACCACCTGGCAGTACGCCGAGAACTTCGCTGCGGTCTGGGAGGACGGCCGGGTGCCCGCCGCGTTCTTCGGGAGCCTGCTCGTCATGGTCCCCGCGGTCATCGGGGTGCTCGCGCTCGGTTCCCTCGCCTCGTGGGTGCTCGCCCGCCGCAGCTCCCGGCTCATGGCGGTGCTCTACGCGCTGGCGATCAGCGGCATCGTGCTGCCGCCCGCCGTCGTGACCGTGGTGCTGCTGCTGCGCCAGCTCGGCCTCGCGGGCACGGCGATCGGCATGATCGGCGTCTACATGGGCATGTATCTGTCGACGGTCATCTTCTTCGTCACCGGCTTCATCCGGACGATCCCGGTGGAGCTCGAGGAGGCGGCACGGGTCGACGGCGCAGGCCCGCTGCGCGTGTTCGGCCGGATCATCCTGCCGCTGCTGGCGCCCGTTCTGTCGACGGCGACCATCCTGATCTGCCTGTACGTCTGGAACGACGTGTTCTACGCGTTCTTCGTGGTCGGCGGGCGACTGGACACGCTGCCGCTGAACCTGTTCCAGGTCGCCAGCGCCGGGCTGTACCTGGAGAACTGGCACCTGATCTTCGCCTACGTGGTGCTGATGAGCCTGCCGCTCCTGGCGGTCTTCGTCGTCGCCCAGCGCAAGATCATCTCGGGGATCACGTCGGGAGCGGTGAAGTAGCGGCACCGGCCGACGGCGACACAGGGGTCAGGCGTAGCCGGCCTTGACCACCAGGACCGGCGCGGGGGAGTCGAGCAGCACCCGCTGAGTCGTCGCCCCGACCAGGAACTTCCCGACCGTCGAGTGCTTGCGCGAGCCGATCACCACGAGGTCGGCCGAGACCGCCTCGGCCTGGTCGACTATCGCGTCGGCGACGTCGGCGTGCTCGGCGCGGAACACTATCGGCGCGATGGTGACGCTGCCGGGGACGGCGTCGAGCAGGTGGGCGAGCGCCGCGGGGACCTTGGCCCCCACCTGCGGAGTCAGCACGAGAACGGCCAGCTCCTGCTCACGTCGTGTCGCCTCGGTGACGGCCGCGCGCATCGCGGCCTCACCCTGGGGTGACTCGTTGTACGCCACGAGGACGGTCATCGGTCCTTGCACCTCCGGACAGGTTCGCCGGGTGTCACCCCTGCTGGTGAAACTCTCTCACATGTCCAGGTCACTGGCAGTCGCGTCTTGCCTGGTGCCCGACACGACGGACCACCGGACCGGTTCCGGGCCACTTTCGTTCCCCCGGGTGCGCCGGACTTGTAGGGTCCATTTGCCCGCAGCGTCCGGGCAGGAGAGCCACGAACAGGGAGCACGTCATGGGCCTGCTGGACAAGATCAAGGGCGAGCTGGTCGACATCGTCGAATGGCTCGACGACACGCGGGACACCATCGTGTGGCGGTTCCCCCGGTACGAGAACGAGATCAAGATGGGCGCGCGCCTCGTGGTGCGCGAGTCCCAGACCGCGGTCTTCGTCAACGAGGGCGTGATCGCCGACGTGTTCGAGCCAGGCACCTACACGCTCGAGACGCAGAACCTGCCCGTGCTCTCGACGCTGAAGGGCTGGAAGCACGGCTTCCACTCACCGTTCAAGGCCGAGGTGTACTTCGTCAGCACCCGCCAGTTCACCGACCTGAAGTGGGGCACCAAGAACCCCGTCATGATGCGGGACCCGGAGCTGGGCATGGTGCGCGTGCGCGCCTTCGGCGCGTTCTCGGTCCGCGTCGTCGACCCGCAGAAGCTGCTGCGCGAGCTGGTCGGCACCGACCCGCAGTTCCGCACCGACGAGGTGCACGAGTACCTGCGCCAGAACATGGTGAGCCACCTCGCGAGCGTGCTCGCCTCGTCCGGCGTCCCGGTCATCGAGCTCGCCGCCCACCACGGCGACCTCGGCGACCAGCTCGCGACCCGGCTCACCGACGAGCTCGCGGACCTCGGCATCGCCGTGCCCAAGTTCGTCATCGAGAACATCTCCCTGCCGCCCGAGGTCGAGGAGGCGCTCGACAAGCGCACTTCCATGGGCATCGTCTCCTCGGGGACGGTCGGCAGCATGGCCGCCTTCCAGCAGTTCCAGGCGGGGCAGGCGATGGAGGCGGCGGCAGAGGGCGGTGGCAGCGCCGGCGCGGTGATCGGCATGGGCCTCGGGCAGTCGGTCGGCAACGCGATAGTGCCGCCCACCCAGACCGCTCCAGCCCAGACCACCCCGGCGTCGGGCCCGCCGCCCCTGCCCGGCTGGTACCTCGGCAACGGTGGCGCGCAGACCGGCCCGTTCGACGACGCGGCGCTCGCCGCCCAGGCCGCCGCCGGCACGCTGACCGCGGGCACGTTGATCTGGCGCGCGGGCATGGCCGGCTGGGAGCCGGCGTCGTCGGTGCCGGACGTCGCGAAGCACCTCGGCGCCACCCCGCCGCCCCTCCCGCAGGCCTGACGATGGCTGAGCTGACCGAGGGGGGCGTCACCGCCCACCGCTCCTACCCGTGCGAGCAGTGCGGGGCCAGCGTCGAGTTCGTCGCCGGCACCGGCGCGCTGACCTGCCCGTACTGCGGGCACACACAGAAGGTGACGCCGGCCGGCGGCGAGGTGCGCGAGCACGACTTCGCGGCGCTCGCCGCGAGGCAGCGCCCCGCCGCACCGGCCACCCACGACTACCGGTGCGGCACGTGCGGGGCGATGACGACCAGCGACCACCTGTCGCAGAAGTGCGGGTTCTGCGGGTCGCCCATGGTCGCGGAGGTCGAGAGCCTCGGCCTGGTCGAGCCGGAGGCCGTGCTGCCCTTCGGGGTCGACCGGCCGGCCATGCAGGACGCGCTGCGGAAGTGGGTGCGCTCGCGGTGGTTCGCGCCGTCGGCCCTCAAGAAGGTCGTCTCGGCCGAGCAGGCGCACGGCGTCTACCTGCCGCACTGGACGTTCGACACGCAGACACGGACGGACTACACGGGGCAGCGGGGCGAGCACTACTGGGTCACCGAGACGTACACGACCACCGACTCCGAGGGCCGCAGCCAGACGCAGACGCGGCAGGTGCAGAAGACGGCCTGGTACCCGGCGTCGGGCACGGTGGCGCGGGCCTTCGACGACGTGCTCGTCGCGGGGACGCGGCGGGTCATGCCCGAGCACCTGGCCAGGCTGAGCCCTTGGCCGCTGGAACAGGCGGCGGCCTACCAGCCGGACTACCTCGCGGGCTACGAGACCCTGCGGTACGACGTCGAGCCCGAGGCCGGGCTGGAAGCGGCCAAGCAGGAGATGGCGCCGGTCATCGAGAACGACTGCGAGCGGGACATCGGCGGCGACGTGCAGCGGGTGCACCACGTGGCGACCAGCTACTTCGACGTGACGTACAAGCTCCTGCTGCTGCCGGTGTGGATCGCCACCTACCTGTACGGCGGCAAGCCGTTCCAGGTGCTGGTCAACGCCCGCACCGCCGAGGTGGTGGGGCAGCGACCCTGGTCGGCCTGGAAGATCGCGTTCGCGGTCCTCGCGGGGCTGGCGCTGGTCGCGGGGATCGTGTGGGCGGTGGTCGCGGCCCAGGACGACGGCGCCGCGACCGTCGTCTACTCGGGGCTCGCGCTGTTGGGTGATCCGGTCTCTCGTGAGAACGTGGGTCTTTCCGCGGATCCCGGCTGACACCGACGTCACGGAACCGCACGACCGGCTTGTCCGTTGGGTGACCTGCAGACGACGACCGCATAGGAGACCACACGATGCTGTGCCCCATCGACCAGACCACGCTCGTCATGTCCGAGCGCAAGGGGATCGAGATCGACTACTGCCCCACGTGCCGTGGTGTGTGGCTCGACCGCGGTGAGCTCGACAAGGTCATCGACCGCTCGGTCGAGACCGAGATCGCCGCGGAGAACCGGCCGGCGCCGCCGTCGGCCCCCGTGGCGCCGTCGGCTCCCAACCCCGTGCAGGCGGGGCCCTACGGTTCGCCGCAGCCGGCCTACGACCCGCGCTACGACGACCGCCGGCGCGACGACCGCCGCTACGACAGCGACCGGGACCGTCGGTACGATGGCGACCGCCGCTACGACAGCGACCGGGACCGCGACCGCCGGTACGACGGCGACCACCGGAACGACCCGCGGTACAAGAAGAAGCGCAAGGAGTCCTTCCTGGAGGACCTCTTCGACTTCTGACGCCGCCCGGCTCGAACGACCCCGACACGATGCACGCGACACGCCGACGGTCGCGTGCATCGTGCTGGGGTCGCTCTGTCGCTCTCTCGGCCGGCCTTGACCTCAACTTCAGTTGGGGTCTTAGCGTTCGGCGTGGACAGGGGCCCACGGGTCGTCCTGCAGCGAGGTGGCCGGCCAGCGAGGCAGTCGATCAGTACTCACGCGCGGGCCGCTGAGCGTCTGTCTCGCTGGCCGACCATCTCGCTGCGGTTCTGTCCGGCAACGGCTCGGGCTCGCCGCGGTTCCACGCCGGCGGCCAGGTCTCGGCGTCAGGAGGGCGTCAGGGTCGCCGGCGCACGTGTCAACGTTCCGTCAAGGGCGCGGTCCGCCGGGCGCCGTCGGGCATAGACCGGTGGCATGACCGATCTGGCCTTCATCCTCCTGACCGTGGCGTTCTTCGCCGTGGTGGCAGTGGTGGCGCGTCGCGCCTCCTCGAACGAGTCGTCCGTCAGCCCTCGGGGGAGGCGGAAGTGAACCCGTTCGACGCCGTTGGCCTGGCGCTCACCCTCGCGGGCCTCGTGTACCTCTTCGTGGCGCTGATCCGCGCCGACCGGACGCGGTGATCGGCCGGTGAGCACCGCAGTCCTCAACTCAGCTCTGCCGGCAGCGGCGCAGATCCTCGTGCTGCTCGCCGCCCTCGCCGCGGTGCACGCGCCGTTCGGCGCGTACCTGGCGCGCAGCTACACCAGCCCGAAGCACCTGCGGATCGAGCGTCTCTGGTACCGCGCCGTCCGCGTCGACCCGGACGCCGAGCAGCGCTGGACCACCTACCTGATGTCCCTGCTCGGCTTCTCGCTGGTCTCCGTCCTCTTCCTGTACGGGATGCTGCGGCTGCAGGAGTTCCTGCCGTGGAGCCTCGGCTTCTCCGGGTTCGACCCGGCGGGTGCGTGGAACACCGCCGTCAGCTTCACCACCAACACCAACTGGCAGTGGTACTCGGGTGAGGCAGCGGCCGGACACCTGGTGCAGATGGCCGGGCTGGCCGTGCAGAACTTCGTCTCGGCGGCGGTCGGCATGGCGGTGGCGATCGCGCTGGTGCGCGGCTTCGCCCGCTCCGGGACCGACGCCCGTGTCGGCAACTTCTGGCGCGACCTGACCCGCGGCGTGACCCGGGTGCTGCTCCCGATCTCCGTGCTGGCCGCGATCGTCCTCATGGTCGGCGGCGTGATCCAGAACCTGGACCCGCACACCGCGCTCACCACGGTCGAGGGCGGCACCCAGCACGCGCTCGGTGGCCCGATCGCCTCGCAGGAGGCCATCAAGGAGCTCGGCAACAACGGCGGCGGCCCGTTCAACGCGAACTCGTCCCACCCGCTGGAGAACCCGACGCCGTTCACGAACATCCTCGAGATCTTCCTGATCCTGCTCGTCCCGTTCACGCTGCCGCGCGCGTTCGGCATCATGGTCGGCGACAAGCGCCAGGGCTGGGCGGTCCTCGGTGCCATGGGCGCGCTGTTCCTGGCGTCGCTGGTGCTGACCACCTGGGCGGAGCTGGCAGGCCCCGGTGCTGCCCCGCACGCGGCCGGCGCCGCCATGGAGGGCAAGGAGACCCGGTTCGGGCTCGCCGGAAGTGCGCTGTTCGCGGTCGCGACGACGGCGACGTCGACGGGTGCGGTCAACTCGATGCACGACTCGTTCACGGCGCCGGGCGGTGGCCTGGTGCTGTTCAACATGCTGCTGGGGGAGGTCGCCCCGGGCGGGGCCGGAGCCGGCCTGTACGGGATGCTGATCCTCGCGGTGGTCGCGGTGTTCATCGCGGGCCTCATGGTGGGTCGCACGCCCGAGTACCTGGGCAAGAAGATCGGCCGCCAGGAGATGACGCTCGTCGCGCTGTACGTGCTGACGGTGCCCGCCCTGGTGCTCGTCGGCACGGCGGTCGCCGTCGTCGTCGAACCGGGCCTGGCAGGTATCCAGGAGTCCGGCCCGCACGGCCTGTCCGAGGTGCTGTACGCGTACGCCTCGGCCGCGAACAACAACGGCTCGGCCTTCGGCGGCCTGACCACCGGCACCCCGTTCTACGAGGTGACGATGGGCCTGGCGATGCTCGCCGGCCGGTTCGTCCCGATCGCGCTGGTGCTGGCGCTGGCCGGCCGCCTCGCGAGCCAGACGGCGGTCCCCGCGACGGCGGGCACCCTGCCGACGCACCGCCCGCTGTTCGTCGGCCTGGTGGCCACGGTCGCGATCGTCGTCGTGGGGCTCACGTTCATCCCTGTTCTTTCCCTCGGTCCCGTTGTGGAGTCCCTGTCATGACCATCGACACCCGGAACCTCCCGGACGTCCCCATCCACGAGCCCGTGACCGACGCGGAGAGCCGGCACCACTCGAAGCGCACGACACCTCGTGCCCTGACCTGGGCACAGGTACGCGCCTCGTTCCCGGGGGCGGTGCGCAAGCTCGACCCGCGCGTCCTGTACACCTCGCCGGTCATGTTCGTCGTCGAGGTGGGCGCGTTCGTGACCACCGTGCTGGCGATCATCGAGCCGGGCGTCTTCGCCTGGTGGATCACGGTGTGGCTGTGGGCGACGGTGCTCTTCGCGACCCTCGCGGAGTCCATCGCCGAGTCCCGCGGCAAGGCACAGGCCTCCACGCTGCGCGCCACGCAGAAGCAGACGACGGCGCGCAAGGTCGACGCCTCGCCGGAGACCCTGGCCACCCGCACCGGGCTGGACCTGTTGCCGGCGGTCGAGGTGCCGTCCTCGACCCTCCAGGTGGGCGACGTCGTGGTGGTCGCGGCGGGCGAGACGATCCCGGGCGACGGCGACGTCATCGAGGGTGTCGCGTCCGTGGACGAGTCGGCGATCACCGGCGAGTCGGCACCGGTGATCCGCGAGTCCGGCGGTGACCGCAGCGCGGTCACGGGCGGCACCGTGGTGCTGTCCGACCAGGTCGTCGTGCGGATCACGGCGCCCGCCGGGTCCACGTTCGTGGACCGGATGATCGCGCTCGTCGAGGGCAGCGAGCGCCAGAAGACGCCGAACGAGGTGGCGCTCAACATCCTGCTCACGTCGCTGACCATCGTGTTCCTGCTGGCGGTCGCCACGCTGCAGCCGTTGGCGGTGTACTCGGGCTCGCGGCAGGCGCTGCTTGTCCTGGTGGCGCTGCTGGTCTGCCTGATCCCGACGACGATCGGCGCGCTGCTGAGCGCCATCGGCATCGCGGGCATGGACCGGCTGGTGCAGCGCAACGTGCTGGCGATGTCGGGCCGCGCGGTCGAGGCGGCGGGCGACGTCGACGTGCTGCTGCTCGACAAGACCGGCACCATCACCTACGGCAACCGGCGGGCGACCGAGGTGCTGTCGGTCGGCGAGGTGACGCCGAAGGAGCTGGCGGCAGCGGCTCGGCTGGCCTCCCTCGCGGACGAGACGCCGGAGGGCCGGAGCATCGTCGAGCTGGTGGACGCAAGCCACCCCTCCGCTGAGTGCGGGATCTTCGCCCCCCGAACGGGGTCTGACGGGGCGAATATCCAGCACTCAACGGACGGGGTGGAGTGGGTGCCGTTCACGGCGCAGACGCGGATGTCGGGGGTGGACCTCCCCGTGTCAGACCCACAGGTCACCGGGGTGACCCCTGCGTCTGACACGTCGGTGCGCCGCATCCGGAAGGGGGCCGCCAGCGCTGTCCAGCGTTGGGTGCAGAGCACCGGTGCGCAGGTCTCCGCGCAGGAGACCGCGGAGCTGGAGGGGCACGTCGACGCCGTCTCCCGGACGGGCGGCACGCCGCTGGTCGTCGCGGAGCAGGTGGGCGACGCGCCCGCGCGGGTGCTCGGCGTCGTCCGGCTGAAGGACGTGGTCAAGGAGGGCATGCGCGAGCGGTTCGACGAGCTGCGCGCCATGGGCATCCGCTCCGTCATGGTCACGGGCGACAACCAGGTGACGGCCCGGGCGATCGCGGAGGAGGCCGGCGTGGACGACGTGCTGGCGGAGGCAACCCCCGAGGACAAGCTCGACCTGATCCGCCGCGAGCAGGAGGGCGGCCGGCTGGTCGCCATGGCCGGCGACGGCACGAACGACGCCCCGGCGCTGGCCCAGTCCGACGTCGGCGTCGCGATGAACACCGGGACGTCCGCCGCCAAGGAGGCGGGCAACATGGTGGACCTCGACTCCGACCCCACCAAGCTCATCGAGATCGTGGAGATCGGCAAGCAGCTCCTCATCACGCGCGGCGCCCTGACGACGTTCTCCGTGGCGAACGACGTCGCGAAGTACTTCGCGATCCTGCCCGCCATGTTCATGACGGTGTTCCCGCAGCTCGAGGTGCTGAACATCATGCGGTTGGCGAGCCCAGGCTCGGCGATCCTGTCGGCCGTCATCTTCAACGCGCTGGTCATCCTCGCGCTGATCCCGCTCTCGCTGCGCGGGGTGCGGTACCGGCCGGCGTCCGCGTCGTCACTGCTGACGCGGAACCTGCTGGTCTACGGCCTCGGCGGGCTGGTGGCCCCGTTCATCGGGATCAAGCTCATCGACCTGGTCGTCTCGCTGCTCCCGGGCCTGTAGCCCGGACCCCGATCTCGAAGCCCAGAAACACAGAAGCCAAGAAACACAGAGGAACTCAGATGGCAACGACAACAGTGGCGAGCGACCTCGCGACGCTGACCCGGCACTCGCTGGCCGGGCTGCGCATGCTGCTCGTCCTCACTCTCGTCACCGGGCTGGCGTACCCGCTCGCGATGACCGCCGTCGGGCAGGTGGCCTTCCCCTGGCAGGCGAACGGTTCGCTCGTCCGGTCCGACGGCGCCCCGACCACCTCGCGCTCCGACGCCGTTGGCTCCGCGCTCGTCGCACAGGGCTTCACGGGTCCCGAGTACTTCCACCCCCGCCCGTCCGCGGCCGGGGACGGGTACGACACCCTCGCCTCGGGCGGGTCCAACCTGGGTCCCCTCAACCCCGACCTGGTCGCGACGATCGAGGAGCGCAAGGCCGCGGTGGCGGCCCTGGAAGGTGTGGACCCGGCGGACGTCCCGGCCGACGCCGTCACGGCGTCGGGCTCCGGCCTGGACCCGCACATCAGTCCCGCGTACGCGGCGATCCAGGTGGCTCGGGTCGCGGGGGCGCGCGGCCTGTCCGTCGCCGACGTCGAGCGGGCGGTGGCGGAGCACACCGCCGGGCGCGACCTGGGCGTGCTGGGCGACCCGCGCGTCAACGTGCTGGAGCTCAACCTCGCCCTCGATGACGCACACTGAGGCCATGACCACCGGACGCCGGGGCCGCCTCACCGTCTATCTGGGGGCGGCCCCGGGCGTGGGCAAGACCTACGCCATGCTCGACGAGGCGCACCGCCGCCGCGCACGGGGTACCGACGTCGTGATCGGCCTTGTCGAGACGCACGGCCGGACGGCGACGGTCGAGCGGACGGGGGACCTCGAGATGCTTCCGCGGCGGCTCGTCGAGCACCGGGGCACGACGCTCACCGAGCTCGACGTCCCAGCCGTGCTGGAGCGGGCGCCCGAGGTGGCGCTGGTGGACGAGCTCGCGCACACGAACGCCCCCGGCTCGAAGCACCCCAAGCGCTGGCAGGACGTGCACGACCTGCTGGACGCCGGCATCGACGTGGTCACGACGGTCAACGTGCAGCACCTCGCCTCCCTGACGGACGACGTCGAGGCCATCACCGGCGTCCGGCAGCGCGAGACGGTGCCGGACAAGGTGGTGCGCGAGGCCGACCAGATCCAGCTCGTGGACCTCTCGCCCGAGCAGCTACGGCGCAGGCTCGCGCATGGCAACGTGTACCGGGCCGAGCAGATCGACGCGTCCATGTCGTCGTTCTTCCGCGTCGGCAACCTGACGGCGCTGCGCGAGCTCGCCCTGCTCTGGCTCGCCGACCGCGTCGACGACGCCCTGACCAGGTACCGCGCCGACCACTCGATCGGCGGCACGTGGCCGGCCCGCGAGCGCATCGTCGTGGCCGTCACCGGTGGCCCGGAGACGGAGACGCTGCTGCGCCGGGCGGCCCGGATCGCCCAGCGGGCGGCCGGTACCGAGCTGCTGGCGGTGCACGTCCTGCCGACCGACGGCCTGCCGTCGACGCCGTCGGCCACCATCGCGGCGCACCGCGCGCTCGCGGAGTCGCTCGGCGGGGTGTTCCACACGGTGGTGGGGGAGGACGTGCCGACCGCCGTCGTGGACTTCGCGCGTGGGGTGAACGCGACGATGATCGTGGTGGGCGTGTCGAGGCACAGCGTGTGGCGGCAGGCCCTGCTCGGGTCCTCCAGCGCGGAGATCGCGCGTCTGTCGGGCGCCATCGACGTGCACCTGGTGACGCACGAACGGGCCCATGTCGGGACGGGCGTCGGGTCCCGGTACTCGTCGCTGTCCCCGAGGCGCCGGGCGGCGGGCTGGGGATCGTCCCTGGTGCTGCCGGCGGCCCTGACGGGGGTGCTGCTGCTGATCGGCCGGAACGACGTGGCCCTCGCGACCGACGCGATGGTGCTCCTGGCGGGTGTCGTCGGGGTCGCGCTGATCGGCGGGCTGTGGCCTGCGGTCGTGGCAGCCGTCGTGTCGAACCTGTGCCTGAACTGGTTCTTCACACCTCCGGTGGGCTTCTGGACGATCGCCGAGGCCGAGAACGTGTTCGCCCTCGCCGTGTTCGTGGTGGTCGCCGTCGCGGTCGCCTCGGTGGTCGACCTCGCGGCGCGGCGCTCCACCCAGGCGTACCGGGCGCGGGCCGAGGCGTCGACGCTCGCGGCGCTGTCGCGTTCGGTGCTCTCGGGGCAGGACACGGCGCAGGCGATAGTGGAACGCCTCGCCCAGACGTTCGCGATGGCCGAGGTGCGGCTCGAGGAACGCGCCGACGACCGCGCGCCGTGGACGGTGGTGGCCCACGAGACGTGGGCGACCGCCGAGGAGGGGTCGGGCGCCGGCTCCGACGCAGGGTCCGGCGGGTCCGGTGCCACGGACGACGGGTCCGTCACCGAGGTGGCGATCGACGACAGGCACCGGCTCGTCCTCGCGGGCCGCGTCCTCCCGGCGAGCGACCGGCAGGTCGTCGAGGCGTTCGGCGCACAGGCCGGCATCGTGCTGGAGCACCGGCGGCTGCGGGAGCAGGCAGCCCAGGCGGAGGTGCTGGAGCGGACCGAGAGCACCCGCACCGCGCTGCTCGCAGCCGTCTCGCACGACCTGCGCACCCCGCTCGCGGTGATCCGCACGGCGGTGGACGGTCTCGCCTCGCCCGACGTCGAGCTCGACCGCGAGGACCGGGACGTCCTGACGGCCACCATCGCGGACTCGACCTACCGGCTGGAGCGGCTCATCGGCAACCTGCTGGACCTGTCGCGACTGCAGACCGGCGCCGTCCGGCCGGTGCTGCGCGCCGCGTCGCTGGAGGAGGTGGTGCCGATCGCCGTCGAGCCGTGGCTCTCCGACCTCGCGCTCGACGTGCCGGAGGACCTCCCGCTCGTGCACACGGACCCCGGCCTGTTCGAGCGGGTGGTGGCGAACGTGGTCTCCAACGCGGTCCGGCACTCCCCGCCCGGGACGAAGGTGCTGTTCACGGCGTCCGCGACGCGCGCGGCCGTGGAGCTGCGGATCGCCGACACCGGGCCCGGCGTGCCCGACGCCCGCAAGGCCACCATGTTCGAACCCTTCCAGCGGCTCGACGACACGAGCGTCGACGGCCTCGGCCTCGGGCTGGCGGTCGCGTCGGGGCTCGCGGACGCCGTCGGCGCCCGGATCGCGGCGGAGGACACCCCCGGCGGGGGCCTGACGATGGTACTGACCGTGCCGCGCGAACCGGCGCCGGATGATGGGATGGTTCCGTGACGGAGGTGCCGGACGGTGGGGGAGGACGGGCGGTGACGGGCAACCGTGTCCTCGTGGTGGACGACGACGGCGCGCTCGCCCGCGCCCTGGCCATCAACCTGCGGGCGCACGGCTGGGACGTGACGGTCGCGCCGACGGGTGCGGCGGGACTGGACGCGGCGGCGTCCGCCCGGCCGGACGTGGTGCTGCTCGACCTGGGGCTGCCCGACATGCCGGGCCTCGACGTGATCGCGGGGATCCGCGGCTGGACGCGGGTGCCGATCGTCGTGCTGTCCGCGCGGCAGCTCGGCGACGACAAGGTGGACGCCCTCGACGCGGGCGCCGACGACTACGTGACCAAGCCGTTCGCGATGAACGAGCTGCTCGCGCGGCTGCGCGCCGCCGTCCGCCGGGCCGAACCCGCCCACCCGGAGGAGCCGGTGGTCGTCGCGGGGGAGCTGCGGATCGACCTGGCGCGACGGCAGGTCTCTCGCAACGGGTCCGACGTGCGGCTGAGTCCTACCGAGTGGGCGCTGCTGGAGGTGCTGGTGCGCAACCGCGGCCGGCTCGTGGACCGCAAGCTGCTGCTGCACGAGGTCTGGGGCCCCGCGTACTCGACCGAGACCAACTACCTGCGCGTCTACACGGCGCAGCTACGCCGCAAGCTGGAGAAGGACCCGTCGCACCCGAGGCACATCCTGACCCACCCGGGAGCGGGCTACCGCTTCGAGGAGTGAGCTGGTTTTCCGGCGAGTTCGGTCCTGTGCACCGGAACCTCCGTGACTTCGGTCGCTTGCCCTGAGATCGGTCAGTCAACTGACTGATCTCAGGGCAAGCGACCGAAGCGAGATCAGCGGCCGTGCAGCCGACCGAAGTCGCGAGGCGGACAAGGCCGACCCGGTCCCTCGGCGGTCGCGAGGGTCGTCCAGCGACTCGACCAGCCCGGTGAGCGCCCGCTCGAAGGTCGCGCGGTCGGCCGGAGGGGCTCGACACCGCGGTCCACGCCTGGGACGTCGCGACGGCGCTCGTCGACACCTACCGGCCCGACGACGTCATCGAGCTGGTCCTCGACTTCGCTCGGCAGATCGCGAGCCGGCCCGGCGGGTCGCGCGGCGTCTTTGGCGAGCCGCTCGCCGAGACCGGCGCCGACCCATGGTTCGACGCCCTGCGTCTCCTGGGCCGAGACCTGCGGCGGGTCGAGGCCTGACCGCTACGGGTGCTATACCAGCCTCTCTCCTCTTCGACCTGCCCAAGAGGTCTGCTTGGAGATGATCTCGTGGGCGCGATCGTGACGTTTGCGGCCAGTCGCCCTGCCAGCCTACGAACTGTGGTGCCCATCCGCCGCCCGCAGACCGCCGGTTCGGGTGGCCAGGACTAGCCGCGGAGTGCCACCTGCGGCCGAGGGTAATGCCACGCGACTGACGCGGGCTACCGTCTCCGCATGAACCTTGAAGTCGTTGCCACATCAGCCGTTGCCGCAGGTGTCGTCAGTGCCGTGTGTACTGCCCTGTTCAGTTTGTTGCACTTCCACGTGGAGGCGAGGGAGAAGCGTTGGGAGATGCGTACGGCGAATCTCCGCGACGCGGTGGTCGATTTTTTGACGGCTTCACGCGCGCTTCACGAGAAGGATTGGGCCATGAGAGAAGCGATCTCGGACCGCAGCGTGACGGATGCAGACGGGTCCCCCGTGTACGACCGGGTCGAGATGAACGCTGAGGTTGAGCGGTTTTCGCGTGCGATTGAGGCCGCAGACGAGGCAACCGAAAATGCGCTGAGTCGCATCCAGTTGTACTCACCAGCTCTGCATGCGAAGACGAGGGCCATCCTGGCGGTAAAGGTGAACGCAGAGGGCAAGGCAGACCGTGAAGTTGCTCTTGCCGAGTTTCTCGTCGCCGCTCGGTCGGAACTGCGCATTGGAAGCCTGGAAGGGCCGGAACTCAGACTCTGGCGGCGACGGTCTCGTGACTAGTCAGCTGCTCCGGTGCGCGTTCTGCAGCCGGGGTCGGGAAGGCGTTGTCTGGGTGTGGGCCATCGCCATCCAGTCGCCGTTGACGTCGTATGGGCAGCGAGCGGATCGCGGACCTGGCGTGGGACGTGGCGACCGGGTCCGCCACGTCATGGGACGAGCATCGCCAGTACTGGCGTGACTACCCGTCGGCGAGCGGTGTCGACCACTTGAGCACGGTCGAGCCGTGGCTGACCTTGACGGCGACCTCCACAACTCGTCCATCGGTCAGGAAAACAGTCCGGAGCACCTGGGTCACGATCACCGTGCCGGTGAGCCCCAGGGCCGCCCGCTCGGAATCGCTGGCGAACCGGGAGGTTACTTCTTCGAGTACGCGCCCTTGGGCCACCCCGAGCCGTTCGGCTGCCAGTTCGCGTGAGCCACCCGTGGAGACCGGCTCTGCAAGTTCTGGTGCTGCCTCCACGACGTACGGCGGGTAGTAGGACGACGACAGGTGAACTGGTGAGCCGCCGCGCCTGACGAGCCGCTGTCGGACTTGCACCGGTGAGCCGGGCTCGACGCCCAGCCGCGCCGCTATGGCCTCGTCGGCACCGACGGTGCTGACCTCCATAATTTCCGACGTCTCTCCGGTCGCCAGCGCCTTGCCTGTAGCCGCGTGCGTCCGGACGCGAGCGGCGATGTTGTCGCTGCTGTAGCTCGCGACGACGGTCCCGGCGCCGGTGCTTGCGGCAGTCAGCCCTTCCTCCTTGAGGACCTTGTAGGCCCTGACAGCGGTGGCGTTGGAGACTTCCCACTCCTCCATGACCTTCCGCACGGTCGGCATCTTGTCGCCAGGGCGCATGGCGCCGTCGCGGATCAGATTCCGGAAGTGCTCGGCGATCGCGGCGTATCCCGCAGATTTGGCCATGTCGCGCTCTCTTCCCTCCATCGAGTGCTCTACTTTGTCTTGCCGTGCTCTACTTCTTGCTCTACTGTCGATAGCGGAGCACGCCAGGACACCCACACCAGCATAGCTCCGGCGAGGTGCTGAAAAGTGCCCTGTTCTGGCCAGTGCGCAGCTGAGTGAGACATAAGCACGTGGTTCTAGACACTAGAGCAAGCCGCGCGACAACTCGATGCCGAGAACCTGTCGAGCGCACGAGGGGGATGGGATGGGGCTTGCGCACATGGTCGCGCTCGATATTGATGGGACGTTGCTGCGGACCGGGGAGCCCGTGCCCGAGGTCACCGTGCAGGCGGTGAAGCGGGCGCGAGCCGCGGGGCACCACGTGATCCTGGCTTCGGGCCGGTCGCTCGTCGGCGTGCTGCCGGTGGCGCACCAGCTCGGGATCACGAACGGTCGAGTGGTGGCCTCGAACGGCGCGGTGACGGCGCGGTTGACCCCAGGAGCCTCAGCTGGATTCGTGCTGGAACATGTGCTGCGCTTCGACGTCGGCCCGGTGATCGATCTCGCGTTGAGGCTGCTGCCTGGGGCCCGGATCGGCGTGGAGGAGACCGGCGTCGGCTACTGGGTGAACCAGCAGTTCGAGCCCGACCAGATCAATGGCACACAACGCATCGTGGACCGGGACGCGATCGGGCAGCTGTCTTCTGCCCGGGTGATCGTGCAGGCCGACGACGTCCACTCGATCGTGGACGGGCTCCGTGCCCTGCGAGTGACCGTCAACCGCGTTGGTGACGGGTGGCTCGATGTGACTCCAGCAGGCAGGTCCAAGGCCTCCGCGCTCGAGAAGATCCGCGCCAACCTCGGCGTCCTGCCCGAACTCACGGTCGCTGTCGGCGACGGCATGAACGACGCCGAAGCCCTCGTCTGGGCCGCCCACGGAGTGGCGATGGCGCATGCGCCTGATGCTCTCAAAGCCCTAGCCGACCACGTCACCGGAACCATCGACGACCACGGCGTCGTCCCGGTCCTGCGCTCCCTGGCGTTCGGGACGGTGGATGGCCGTCGGTCACTTCGCCGTCCACTCTCCACGTCTCTCACCTGACTGTCCGCTCACTGCCAGAGGAGTACCGCCGATGCTTGAGACCGCGAACCGTGAAGCAAGGCCTTGGCACAGGCCGGACGGGGTCAACCCAGGGCGCGCAAGGGGCGCGATCCGTCGCCTGTACGACAGGGAAGACCTCGCCCCCAGCCGACTGTCCGCGCCGCTCCTGGTCCGTCCCGACGGCGAGGCGACAGGCGCACTCCCAGGCGAGGTCGATCTGGCAGGGCTTGAGCAGGAGGTGCTTCGCCTTGCAGACCTGGGACTTGGCGGTGTGAAGGTGTTCGTGACGGGGCACGATCGCGACGCCTATGCCTCGGGCGCAAGAGCCACGAGGAACCGCATGATCCTGGCGGTCGAGACGATCAAGGCGGCGGCGCCCGACCTGGCGATCACCACCGAGGTGTGCGGATGCTCCTGGACGTCATCGCACGAGTGCGTCCTGCGCGATTCGGACGGGCGGATCGACCTCTACGGCACCTACGAGCTCATGGGCGAGATGGCTGTGCTGCACGCGCGCGCAGGGGTCGACGTCGTCTCTCCTACAGCGATGCTCGACGGTTCGATCCGGATTGTGCGCCGGGCGCTCGATTCCGATGGCTGGCGCGATGTATCGGTGAATCCGAACATCGCAGTAGACACTGCCTTGTACGGGCCGTTCAGGAACGTGATGGGCACCCAGCCGGCGTCCGGCCGTCGCCACGGGCTGCAGATAGATCCGGCCCGGCTCGTGCCCGATGTGATGGCATGCGCAGACCGGTGGCTCGCCGAAGGTGCCGACACACTGACGCTGCAGCCGGTGATGACCAACACCGATGCGCTGAGCGCGCTCGGTGGCCAAACTTCCGTGCCAGTGGTGGCGTACTCGACGTCGGGCGAGTGGGCTGCGCTACGTGACCTACCCGACCAGGTGGCTCTGGACTACCACCGGATGCTGTTCCGGCTGGGGGCTGACCACGTCCTGACCTTCGCAGCGGCGTCGATCGCCCAGTCCCTGCACGACGGAGCCAAATCATGAACGACGCGCCACTGACCCGTCCGGGCCGGCTCGCTGCCGTCGAGGATGCGGCCGACCGGCTCGGGTTCCACATGTCATGCGAGGACCGCACTGGTTCGCTGCTGGCAACCCTGGCGGCATCCAAGCCCGGCGGGAGGTTCCTGGAGATCGGCACCGGCGTCGGTGCCGGTGTCGCGTGGATGCTGTCCGGGATGGATCTGAGCGCTCATCTGACGACGATCGACATCGACCCACGGGTCCACGCGGCCGCGTCGGTGACGTTCGCCGACGACGCACGGGTGCAGTTCGTCTGCGCCGACGCCGGCCGGTGGCTGCAGGAGTACGAGGGCGACCTGTTCGACCTGGCCTTCGTCGACTGGAGACCCGGCAAGTTCGAGCAGCTCGACCTGCTCGCCGATCTACTTGCTCCAGGCGGGCTGTATGTCGTGGACGATCTGTTGCCGCAGGACACCTGGCCCGCTGACCATCCGGAGCGCGTTGCGCAGTTCTGGCGGTCCTGGCCTCGACCCGACATGGTCGCGACTCCGATCGGGTGGGCCAGTGGGCTCCTTGTCGCGGCGAAGAAGGCCCCGGCGCGGATACCGTAGGCCTCATGTCTTCCCCCGTCCTGCGGATCGTGACCCGGTCGTCGCCGATGGCGCGCGCCCAGGTCGAGCGCGTCCGCGGCCTCCTCGCCCAGACCTCACCGCACCTGGAGGTCGAGGTCGTCCCCGTAACGACTACCGCGGACCGGTGGACCGGCAGCCTGAGCGCTTTGGGCGGCAAGGAGAACTTCGTCCGCGAGGTCGACGCCGTCCTGGCCGCCGGAGCCGCGGACGTGGCCGTGCACTGCCTCAAGGACATGCCCGGCGAGAAGCCGCTCCCGCCGGGCATGACGATCGCGGGCTACCTCGCGCGCGATGACGTGCGCGACTGCCTCGTCAGCCCGGCCGGGCTCCGGTTGGCTGAGCTACGTGCCGGGGCCAAGATCGGTACTTCCTCGGTGCGTCGACGGGCTCAGCTTGCCGCCGTCCGCCCTGACCTTGACTTCGTGCTGTTCCGCGGCAATGCCAACAAGCGGTTGGAGAAGATCGCCGGCGGTGAGGTGGACGCGGCAATCCTGGCTGTCAGTGGGCTGCAACGGATCGGCCGCGTCGACGCGATCACCGAGATCTTTGAGCCAGAGGTCATGCTCCCGCCCGTCGGGGCGGGCATTCTCGCTCTGCAGTGCCGTGCTGACGACGACGCCACCCTTGAGGTGCTGGCCCCGCTCAACGACCCCGCGACGTGGCGCGAGGCCGCTGCTGAGCGAATGTTCCTGCACGTGCTGCAGGGCCATTGCAACAGCCCCATCGCCGGCTACGCAACGCATGTCGATGATGAGCTGGTCCTGAGCGGTGCGGTCTACTCGCTCGACGGGAAGACCGCCCTGGCCACCGCGGAGGACTCGGGCGCCTTCACCCCGGCAGATCTGGGCATGAGCGTCGCACTCGCACTGGTCAAGCAGGGGGCTCGGGACGTCATCAGCGCCGCCGCGCAGACTCCCTGACCCGGGTCATCGCAGGGGTCTGCGTCCGGACCTCCAAAGGCCGCACGGGACCGGGGCGCATCCCCAGCACGACGCCGGCCACGACGACCGCGACGCCCAGCCACACGACCGGCCCGGGCACGGGCCCGCCGAGCAGAACCCCGCCGACGGCCGACGCGACAGGCACGATCCCGGTGAACAGCCCGGCGCGCCCCGGACCCATCCGGCCGACCGCCGTGTACCAGAGGAGGAATGCGACGACGGTGACGCCCAGGGCGAGGTGCAGTATCGCGGGCACGTGCTCCGCCCGCAGGGTCCCGACGGCGCCCGGACCCTCCGCCGCCAGGCTGAGCGCCCACAGCGCCACCGCCGCGATCCACACCGCGTGGAGCGAGACGCCGTGCGGCCCGAGCCGGCGCAGCACCGGGATCGCCAGCAGCGTGAACCCCGCCTCGCAGACCAGGGTCAGCAGCGCGTAGCCCAGTCCGGCGGCGTCGGTACGCCCACCGCCGGTCACCAGGACGGCGCCGAGGGTCACCACCACCGCGGCGGCCACCACCGCCGGCGTCGGCCGGGTCTGCCCGAGCAGCGGCCCCACCAGCGCGAGCAGGATGGGCACCGCCGCGACGGCGACCCCGATCACCGCGGGCTCGGCATGTGCGACGCCGCGCACGACCCCCACGTTGAACAGCACCAGCCCGGTCAGCGCCACACCCGCGAGCCACACCCACTCCCGGCCACGCGGTGCCGGGACGGAGCGCCCGGTGAACCGCAGGACCAGGAACAGCACCACCGCGGCCAGCGTGTACCGGAGTGCCTGCACGGCGAACAGCGGGGCGTCGGCGAGCACGCCGGAGACCGCGACCTGGCTGCCGACCAGCACCATCCCGATACCCGCGTACAGCGGCCCGGACCACTGCCTCACGTGCGGGTGGGTGTGGTGCTCGGGGCCGGATTCGGCAGGGATGGGCTCGGGAGCCCGTAAGGCCGGTGGCGTCCTGGTCGTCATGTCCGCGAGCCTGCTCGAACTTTGGTATATCTGACAGTGCCAAACTGACCTCGATCGAGGGGACCAAGATGCCCGGGGCGGACTTCCTCCAGCTCGATCCCGCGCAAGCCGGCCGCGGGAACCTCACCGCATGGCTGGTCGAGACGGTGCGGGACGCCGTGTCCGACGGCCGGCTCGCCCCGGGCGACCGGCTGCCCGCGACGCGTGTGCTCGCCGACCAGCTCGGCTGCTCACGCGGCGTGGTGGTCGACGCCTACCGCCGCCTCACGGACGAGGGTCTGCTGTCCGGCCGGCGCGGGGGCGGTACGACGGTCCGCGCGGCCTGGGCCCCGACGTCTGCCCCGTCGGCCCCGACGACCGCCCCGAGGGCGCGGCCGGTCCGCGGAACACCGCCCGCCGACGCCGGAGCAGAGCCGGCCGGTGCCGGCGGGCGCGCCGCCTCGCCGTCGGGCCTCGCCGGCGCGATGCCACCGGAGCCGACCGGCCCGCCGGCCTCCGCGACCGACCTGATCGATCTCTCACCAGGGCTGCCCGACCTCTCCGCCTTCCCGCGCGCCGCCTGGGCCCGCGCGGAACGCGCGGCCCTGTCCGGGCTGGCGTCGAGCGAGCTCGGCTACGGCGACCCGCGCGGACTCCCGGCCCTCCGCACGGCGCTGGCCGGCTGGCTCGCGCGCACCAGGGGACTCCGCGCGCACCCGGACGACATCCTCGTGGTCAACGGCGTCTCGCAGGGCCTCACGCTGCTCGCCCGGACGCTCGGTGCGCGCGGGCTGCACCGGATCGGGTTCGAGGACCCGGGATCCTTCGGCGCCCGCGAGCACCTGCGGCGGTGGGACCTGGAACCCGTTCCCGTCGCCGTCGACCAGGACGGCCTGGACGTCGCGGCGCTCGACAGGACCGGCGTGGACGCCGTGGTGGTCACTCCCGCGCACCAGTTCCCCACCGGCGTGGTGCTCGCCCCGGACCGACGCCGGGAGCTGGTCGCCTGGGCGCGCACCGCACCACCGCCGGGCCTCGGTGACCTGCCTGGCCGGCTGGTCATCGAGGACGACTACGACGCGGAGCACCGCTACGACCGCCCGCCCGTGCCCGCGCTGCGCGCGCTCGCGCCCGACCATGTGGTCCACCTCGGCAGCGTGTCCAAGTCGCTCGCCCCGGCCATCCGGATCGGCTGGCTGCTCGCGCCTGCCGCGCTCCAGGCCGAGCTGGTCGAGGCCCGCTACTGGTCCGACCTCGCCGGTCCGGCGCTGTCCCAGCTCGCGCTGGCCCACTTCATCACGACCGGCGGGTTCGAGCGACACCTCCGCCAGGTCCGACGGCGGCACCGTGCCCGCCGCGACGCCCTGCTCGCGTCGCTCGCGACCCAGCTGCCCGGCAGCACGGCCCATGGGGTGGCCGCCGGCCTGCACCTGCTCGTGACGGTGCCGGGTATCGACGACGCCGCCGTCGTCCGGCGGGCGGGCAGTGCGGGGGTTCGTGTGCAGCCCCTCTCGGCGTACCGGCTGGGCGACGGGCCATCGGGCCTGGTGATCGGCTATGCGGCGAGCACCCCGGACCAGCTCCACGAGGCGGTGCGCCGGATCGCGCAGGTTCTCGGGTAATCAAGAACGCCGTTCGACGTGCGGTGATGAATTATGCGATCCGGTCGTTCGCAAACCAGTGAGGGCCATTACCGCGTATAGGGTAAGGGGCGGACCCGTAGTGTTTTTGACCCCCCCCCCCCGGGGCGGACATCAGGGGGGAAAAAACTCAAAAACCCGCCCGGGGGGGGACGTCCGGCGAGCGTTTGACAA